>JAPLOJ010000214.1 GCA_026400795.1 Alphaproteobacteria bacterium | reverse complement strand
CCCACCGCCGCGCCCAAGGCCTGATCCCGCCATGGCGCGCATGATTGACGCGGCCAGCCTGAAGGGCTGGATCCGCGATGGGCAGGAATTGGCCATTCTGGATGCGCGCGAAGATGGCGAATTTGGCCGTTCGCATCTTTTCTGGGCCAACCCCTGCGGGTTGTCGCGCATGGAACTCCGCGCCCGCGCCATCCTGCCGCGCCTTGCCACGCGCGTGGTCTGTGTGGATGGCGGGGACGGGCTGGCGGAGCGCCTTGCGGCTTATCTGGAAGGGGTTGGCTGCACGGATGTGTCGGTGCTGCAAGGCGGCACGCCGGCTTGGGTCGCGGCGGGGTATGTCGCCTTCTCAGGCGTGAATGTGCCGTCCAAGGCTTTCGGTGAATGGGTGGAACATCATTATGAAACCCCCTCGGTTGATCCCGAGGAGCTTAAGGCGATGATGGATGCCGGCACCGATATGGTGATCCTGGATAGCCGGCCAATGGAAGAATTCAACCGCATGTCCATCCCCGGCGCGGTGGATGTGCCGGGTGGTGAATTGGTCTATCGCATCGGTGAATTCGTGAACCGGCCGGAAACCACGGTGGTGGTGAATTGCGCCGGGCGCACGCGGTCCATAATGGGCGCCGAGTCACTCCGCAGCGCCGGTATCCCCAACAAGGTGGTGGCGTTACGCAATGGCACCATGGGCTGGGAATTGGCGGGCTTTACGTGTGATCGCGGCAAGACCGCAAGCTTCCCGCAAGGCACGCCGAAAGGTGCGGCGGAAGCCTTCGCCCGAGCGGATGCTTTTGCCAAGCGGCATGGTGTGGTCTTCGGCACGCGCGCGGATTTGGCGCGCTGGCAGGCGGATGCATCGCGCAGCACCTATGTGCTGGATGTGCGCGATCCTGCGGAATATGCGGCGGGGCATATGCCGGGCAGCCGTTCCGCGCCTGGTGGGCAATTGGTGCAAGCCACCGATCAATGGGTCGCGGTGCGCCATGCGCGCATTGTGCTGGTGGATGATACGGGTACGCGCGCGCGCATGACTGCTGGCTGGCTCAGGCAATTGGGCGGCTGGGAGGTGATGGTGCTGACCGATGGGCTAAATGGCGCGCTTGCGACCGGCCCCTGGCAGCCGGAAAGCCCGGAAGCGGCGGCGGTGAAACTGCCGAGCCTGACGCCGGAAGAACTCGCCGCCGAAAGCGTAAAGGGAGGGGTGCAGGTGATTGACCTCGCGCGCTCCATTGATTTCCGCGATGGGCATATTCCCGGCGCGCATTGGGCCATTCGTACAAGGTTGGATAGGCTGCGCAGTGCATTGGCAGGCGCGCGGCTGATTGCGATTGCCGCGCCAGATCCGGCGCAAGCTGCCCTTGCCGCACCGGAAGCCGCCGCGCTGACGAGTCTGCCGGGCTGCCGTTGGAAGCGGATCGGCGTAACCCCACGGATGCGGATTGCGCTGATTTCTATCTGCGTCCCTATGACCGGAATGATGGGGTAGAGGCGGCGATGCGCGAATACCTCTCCTGGGAGATTGATCTGGTGCATGAGGTGGCGAAGGATGGCGATGCCCCCTTCGGCCATTGGCACTGAATGCGCGCCTCTGGCGCCTTGCTGGGCCGCCTGAAAAGCGGATTTGGCAGAGCGCCGGAAAAATTCCTTGATATCCTGCTCCCGCCGCATTGCCTGACCTGCGATGCGCAAGTGGAACGGCAGGGCAGTTTTTGCGCCACCTGTTTCAGTGGGCTGAACCTGATCTCCGCCCCGTTTTGCGCGCGCTGCGGCGTGCCCTTCGCGCATGAGGGAGAAGCCGAGCGGGCCCCCGATAGCACGCTGTTATGCACCCCATGCCTCAACCGCGCGCCGGGCTTCGCAGTGGCGCGGGCGGCCTTGCGCTATGATGAGGGTGCCAAGCGCCTGATCCTGCCCTTCAAGCATGCGGACCGCACCGAAATGGCGGTGCCGCTCGCGCGCCTTATGGCCCGCGCGGGGGCGGAGATGTTGGCGGGGGCTGATCTGCTGGCCCCCGTGCCGGCCCATTGGCGGCGGCTGATTGCGCGGCGCTATGATCAGGCAGCGCTGCTCGCGCAACGGCTGGGCCGGCTTTCGGGCCGGCGTGTGGTGCCAGATTTACTGCGCCGTACCCGCGCAACCGTGCCGCTTGGCGACAAGGGGGCGGCGGAACGCGCCGCACTGGTAGCGGATGCCTTCAGCGTGGCCCGCCCCGCGCGCGTGGCCGGCAAGCGCGTTTTGCTGGTGGATGATGTCATGACTTCCGGCGCCACGGCGGAAGCCTGCGCGCGGGCCTTGCTCGCGGCAGGTGCCGCGCGGGTGGAGGTGCTGGCCGCGGCGCGGGTGCCGGACCCCCGCCTTCGCACGGCTTGACCATAGGCACTTAAACGCCAATCTTGCGCGCATGGCCAAGATCGAAATCTACACCACTGATTTCTGCCCCTATTGCTCCCGCGCCAAGGCGCTGCTGGAAAAGAAGGGCGTCACCTATCAGGAATTCGACTCGCCGCACGGGTCAGATGCGCGGCGCCGCGCCATTGAGAATTCCGGCGGGCGCACCACCGTGCCGCAGATTTTCATCAACGGAAAATCCATCGGCGGTTCGGATGATCTTGTGGCGCTGGACCGCGCCGGCAAGCTGGATGCGCTGCTTGCGGGCTGACGCTTCGGGTCAGTTCTTTACCAGCTTGTCATAAACTTCCGGATCGGTGGCACCTTCCGTGCCATACAACAGAACGCGGCTATCAGGCCCAAGGCTAAGCGCCCCGCGCGCATAGGGTTCCTGCATCGCGAGCAGCAGCGCTGCCAAGCCCGCCACCGCGCTTTCACCCGCGACAATCGGCGGCGTCTGGTGCGCGAGTAGCTTCATGCACTCAACGGCGCTTTCATCTGATACCGACATGAAGGCAAAGGCGCCGCGTTCCAATTCCTGCCAGGCGAGTAGGGATGGCTCCCCACAGGCAAGACCGGCCATGAGGGTATCAAGATCACCCGGCACGGTCACGGGTTCTCCGGCCTCCGCACTCGCCAATAGGCAATCGGCCTTGTCGGGTTCAGCGACAATCAGCTTCACGCCGGCGCCAAACCGCGCGCGCATCTGCACGGAAACCGCCGCCGCCACACCGCCAACACCGCCTTGGATAAAAACATGCGTGGGTGCTTCGCCGATCTGATCCGCTGCCTCATCCGCCATCAGCCGATAGCCCTGCATCACATCGCGCGGCACTTCTGTGTAGCCGGGGTATGAAGTGTCGGAGACAACAAACCAAGAATTCGCCTCCGCCTGCTTCTGCGCTTCACGCACGGCGTCATCATAATTGCCCGGCACCACGCGAATTTCCGCGCCATATTTTGCGATGGCATCGCGCCTGCCTTGGCTGACCGTCTCATGCACGAAAATCACGCAGGCTGCGCCAAAGCGCTGCGCGCCCCAGGCGACCGAGCGGCCATGATTGCCATCAGTCGCGCAGCAGACCGTGATCTTGCCCGTGGCTTCCTTGTAGCGGCGTTCGATCAGATCGGCGCTGGATGCCTCCCGCGCCACATCCCGCTTGGCGAGTTCCGCTTGCAGCACACGCATCACCGCATAGGCTCCGCCCAGCGCCTTGAAGGAAGCGAGGCCAAAGCGCCCGCCCTCATCCTTGTAATGCAGCCGCGCCACGCCGGCGGCTTTGCCGATGGCCTCCAGCGCGACCAGCGGCGTTGGCGCATAGCCCGGCCAGGTCATGATTTCCGCCTTGGCGCGGGCATAGCCGCCTTCCGGCAGTACCGCGATGCCCGGCACACCATGATTGCGGTTCAGGAAATAACGGAAAGGGCGCTTTTCGATCATGCCCCCATATTGCGCCCTTCCGCGCCGCGCGCCAAACCTTGCACTGTAACGGGAGGGTAAAGCGATGCGGATCACCATTCTGGGCGGGGCTGGCTTTTTGGGGCGGAAATTGGCGGCGCGGCTGGCGAAGGATGGCGCGCTTGGCGGGCGGGCCATCACGGGCCTCACGCTATTCGACCTTGCCGCGCCTGCCACGGTGCCAGCGCCCTTCCCGGTGACCTGCCTTGGCGGCGATGTGGCGGACCACGCCGCCGTGGCGGCCGCCATCCCAGCGGGGACCGAGGTGGTATTCCATCTGGCCGCGGTGGTGAGTGCGGCGGCAGAAGCCGATTTCGATCTGGGCATGAAGGTCAATCTGCATGGCACGCTGGCGGTGCTCGCTGCCTGCCGCGCGCTTGGCACCAGGCCGCGCGTGATTTTCACATCTTCGGTTGCGTCCTTCGGCGGCGGGCAGGATGCGGTGGTGCCGGATGATGGCCGGCAAATCCCGACCAATTCCTATGGCGCGCAAAAGGCGATTGGCGAATTGCTGCTGCATGATGCCTCCCGTCGAGGCTTCCTTGACGCGGTGAACCTGCGTCTGCCAACCGTGATGGTGCGCCCGGGCCGGCCCAATAAGGCTGCGTCTTCCTTCGTTTCCGCCATTGTGCGCGAACCCTTGCTGGGGCTTGAGACGAATTGCCCGGTGCCGGATGATTTCGCGGTGTGGATTTGTTCTCCCCGCGCCACGATTGAATGGTTCCTGCATGCAGCCGCGATGGATACCGCGCCGCTCGGCCTTGATCGCGGCATCAACCCGCCAGGCCGCAGCCTGACGGTGGCTAAAATCCTGGGCGCGCTTGAACAGGTGGCCGGCAAGGCAGCGCGGGAGAAGGTAGGCTTCGTCTTCGACAAGGAAGTGTTTGACATCGTCAATGGCTGGCCCGGCGCCTTCGCCGCAACCCGCGCGCGCCGCCTTGGCTTCAAGGAACAGGAACCGATGGAGGAGATTATCCGGGGTTTCATTGAGGATGATCTGGCCGCCACCAAGGCGGAACGGAACTTATGATACTGGCCCGGAGGGCTGCGTTGCTCGGAGCATCCCATCTTGCCGCCTTAGGGGCCGGGTTTGTGGGCGGCATTTATGTGCTGCCCATCCTCACCGCGCCGCCTGCACCGAAGTCAGGAGAATTGGACACGGCGCAGGCGGGGGCGCGGTATCAGGCCGGCTTGCAGCGCAACCACCCTGGCAGCGATGCGCTTCATTGGGGTGAGGGGGATATATACCTTTCGCCACGGCAGATCGTGCATCGCGGGCGCCTGGCGCCGGGGCCGGATTATCGCCTTTATCTGACGCCAGAGCTTGTGGCCAATAAGGCGGCTTTTGCCGCCATCAAGCCAAGATCGGTGCAGGTGGGAGAAGTGAAAAGCTTCAACGGCTTCATCCTGGGCGTGCCACAGGATGTTGACATTGAAGCCTATACCAGCGTGCTGATTTGGTGCGAGGCTTTCAGCCAGTTCATTACGGCAGCGCGCTACCGATAGGGCGCGGCCTACATATTCCGCCAAATCGGCTTGCGCTTTTCCGCGAAGGCTTTCGGGCCTTCGATATAATCCTGGCTATCGCGATTGCGCGCCTGCGCCGGATACATGGTGCCGATTGCGGTCGCGAGGTTTTCTTCACCCAGCCCCGCATAAACCGCCTGCTTTGAAGCGCGGATCGCGAGCGGAGAGCATTCCAGGATCAGCGCCGCCCAGCGTTTCGCGGCTTCCAAAGCCTGGCCTTGCGGCACAACCTCATTCACAAAACCAAGGCTGAGCCCTTCGGCGGCGGGTACGCGCCGGCCGGTTAGGATCATGCCAAGCGCCTGCTTCTGGCCGATCATGCGCGGCAGGCGATGCAATCCGCCAGCGCCCGCCACAAGCCCGACACGTGGTTCGGGCAGGGCAAAAAGCGCATTCTCGGCGGCGATGATCAAATCGCAGGCAAGGGCGATTTCAAAACCGCCGCCCATGGCAATGCCATTCACTGCGGCAATCACAGGCTTATCAAGATCAAAGCGGCTAGTGAGGCCAGCGAACCCGGTGCGGGGCAGGGGGCGGCGCTTGCCTTCAGCCTGCACCTTCAAATCATTGCCGGCGGAAAAGGCGCGATCCCCAGCACCGGTGACAATGCCGACCCAAAGATCAGGATTGGCCGCAAAATTATCCCAGACCGCTTCAAGTTCTTCATTGGCGTCAGTATGCAGCGCATTCATCACTTCGGGCCGATTGAGCGTGACAATGCGCAAGCGCCCTTCGTCGCGCACGTCGCAGAATTGATGGGTCATGGCGTGTCCTTCCTGTTTTCAACCCTCGGCAATCGCCTGATCACGGGTCAGCATTAATTGGCGCAGCACGTCTGAAATGGGTGCCTTGGCACCGGTCGCGTTATTCACAATCACGCATACTGCCCGCCCGGAACATAAAAGCCCATCGCGCCACAGACCGTATTCATGGATAAAGGAACTCCGCCGGAAACTCACCGCGCGCACGGTCAGCAGCACATCCTCATTGAAATGGCCGGGGCGGAGGTATTTGGCTTCGATGGAACCCACCACCGGCCCTTCCGCATCCGCCCCAAACCGCCCGCCCGAGGCAAGCCACCAATCAATCCGCATATCCTCAAACATCGTGAAGTAGGCGGCGTGATTGATATGGGCGTAGATGTCGCATTGGATCCAGCGAATGCGATGCCGCCGCGCCATGGCCCAATGGCCTTCCACCTGGAATTCCGCCCGTGTTGCTGCGTCCATCTATCCCTCCCCCTGGGTCGCCTTGCTTGGCATGGGCCGATTAGGCTTGCAACGCAGCGCCCGAAGCGCAAGTCTAGCAAGCCGCAAATCGGCCAAGAAATGAGACGGAGGAGCTTCACATGATCAATCGCCGTAGCCTTTTGGCATCCGCAAGCCTGCTTGCCGCGCCCGCCATTGCTCAGGCGCAAACCGCCTGGCCGGGTGACAAGCCCATGGAAGTGATCGTGCCTTTCCCCGCCGGCGGCGGCGTGGATATCATGACACGCTTGGTCATGCCGCTGGTGGCGGCGCAGATCCCGGGCCTTCGCCCGGTGACGATCAACCGCACCGGGGCTGCCGGGCAGATCGGGCTGGAAGCGACCTTTAACGCTGCGCCTGATGGCTACACCATCGGCGCCACCACCATCCCCGCGCATAACGCCATCCCGCTGGAACGCCAGGTGCGTTACCGCGCCATGGATTTCACCTTCATCTGCAATATCGTCGAAGACGCCAATTGCTTTTACGTGCGCGCTGATAGCCCGCTAAAGTCCTTGCAGGATTTGGTGGCGGCGGCGAAGGCCAGGCCAGAACAGATCACCTATGCCACCACCGGCATTGGCAGTGATGATCATCTTTTCGTGCTGCATTTTGAAGCGCTGGCCGGCCTCAAGCCGATGATCCAGGTGCCCTTTGCCGGCGCGGCGCCGCTTATTCCGCAATTGCTCGGCGGCAATATGGATGTCGCGGCGATCAATGTGAATGACGCGCTGCAATTGGCGCGTGAAGGCAAGGTGCGCATGCTGGCGCAAGCCGCGGCTGCGCGTCAGCCGGAAGCGGCTGATGTGCCGACTTTCCGCGAATTGGGCTTTGACCTGGTGCATGGCGCCAGCCGCGGCATTGTCGGCCCGCCCAATATGCCGCGCGCGATTGTGGCACGGTTGGAAGCGGCCTTCCGCACTGCGTTGGCCGATGAGAATTTCAAGCGTGAAGCGGCACGCAACTTCATGCCGCTCAATACCCTTGTCGGTGCTGAATACCGCGCCTTCGCGCAATCCGTGGATGATCGGCTGAAGCAGCTTTGGCAGGTGCGCCCTTGGCGCGTGGGGTGACGGGAGGGGCTGTTACAGCCCCGCCTTTTCAAGCCGCATGATGGCGCGCGCCATGGCCTGGGCGCGCGGGATCATGCTGTCAATTTCCAGATATTCTTCCGGACTATGCGCCTTGCCGCCCACGGGGCCGACTGCGCAAATCGTGGGCGCGCCAATAGCTGCCGTAAAACCGCTATCGGCGCAGCCACCGGAAAATTCGCCGCCCACCTTCAAGCCGCTATCGGCTGCGGCACCCTGATATAGCGCGAAGACACTCTCGCTTGCCGGTGTTGCATTCAGCGGCAGGAATTCGCCCTTGATGACAAGCTTCGCCTTGGTGCCGGGCACGAAGGATTTCGCGACAATATCGTGCAACTTGCCGACAACCTCATCGCGATCCGCCAATTCAACATAGCGCAAATCAATCTGGAACTGGCAGGCGGGGGCGACGGTATTCACGCTCTGCCCACCGCTCACCAGACCGACATTCAGCGTAATGCCGCGCTTGAGGTCGGTCAGCGCATGAATAGCGACGATCTTATGCGCGGCCTCGCCAATCGCACTGATGCCGGCTTCGAAATTACCGCCGGAATGCGCGGCCTTGCCTTCAATATCCACGACTGAAAACACGCCGCCCTTGCGCCCGGTGACAACATTGCCGGAAGGCCGGCCTGGTTCGCTATTGAAGACGACACGCGCGCTGCGCGCCTCATTTTCAATGACCGGGCGGCCTTCGGGGCTGCCGATTTCCTCATCGCCGGTGAAAAGCCCTACGAGCGGGCCGGGAGCGCCGCCGAATTTATGGAAGGCGGCGAGCACAAACATATTCATCACAATGCCGGCCTTCATATCGGCCACACCTGGCCCATAGGCGATATTGCCCTGAATGGTAAAAGGCCGGCGTTCCGGTTCGCCCTTCGGGAAAACCGTGTCCCGATGCCCCATCAGCACGATATTCTTTTGCTGATTGCCGGAAGCGATTTCATGCGCGCCGGGCACAATGCCGCGCAAGCAGTCGCCATGCCTTTCGCGCGGCACGACTTCCACCGCGATGCCCTGGCCTTCCAGAAAACGCTTCACCTGGGCGCCAGTGCGATCCACGCCCGCCTTGTCATAGGAACCGCCATCGGTATTCACCATTTCCTTGAGTTCAGCGATCATTGCTTCCTGTTGCGTGGCAAGCCAAGCGGTGATTTGGGCTTCGGTGGTCATGCTATCCTCAAAATTGTCAAAACCAGATCGAAGCCTGCGCTAGCGACGCAGCGCAGGCAAGGGCGCTATTCAATCTTGCCAAGCGCACGGATCACCCGCAGCAACCTGCCCGCATCCTCATCATAAAACCGCCGGAAGGCATCGCCTTCGCGGAAATAGAGCGTATTGCCGCTGCCCGCCATGATGCGGATGAAATCCGCGTCCTGCGCCACTTGCCGTGCGGCATCGCGAATGCGGTCAATGATCGCGGGCGGCGTGCCGGCGGGTGCGAAAAGCCCGACCCAGATGTAGAATTCCACATCCGAAAAACCCTTTTCCACGAGCGTCGGCACATCCTCAAAACCCTTGAGGCGCTGGCGCCCCCAGGTGGCGAGCGCGCGCAACCGCCCATCGCGCACATGCTGCGCCACCGGACCGGGGCCAGAGGAAAGCGCCTGCACCTGCCCGCTCAAAATTGCGGTCAGCGCCGGCCCGCCACCCTGGAAGGGGACATGCAGCATCTCAATCCCCGCCGCCTGGGACAGCATCGCCATCGGCACATGCAAGGCAGAGTAATTGCCGGCTGAAGAATAGGCGATCTGCCCGGGCTTGGCTTTCGCCTCAGCGATGAATTCCTCAATCGTGCGAATGGGGCTGGATGCCGGCACCACCAGCACGGTGGGGTCGGCTGAGAATAACGCAATCGGCGTCAGCATATCGGGCGTATAGGCCGGCGTGCGGCCATTGATGCGCGCTGCTTCCGGCAGGAACGTCATGGAAGACAGCCCCATGAGCAGCGTATAGCCATCGGGCGTGCTGCG
>JAPLOJ010000250.1 GCA_026400795.1 Alphaproteobacteria bacterium | reverse complement strand
ATTTCAACGCGCGTGCATCCCTGCATGGTGCCGATCTCCGCCCCCATCGCGCGGGTGGATGGCGTTTTCAACGCCGTGGTGGCCGAGGGTGATTTCGTCGGCCGCGTGATGATGGAAGGCCGCGGCGCCGGGGAAGGCCCGACAGCCTCGGCCGTGGTGGCCGATGTGATTGACATTGCGCGCGGGCGCTTCACCCCTGTGTGGGGCGCGGAAGCCGCCGCGCTGAAGCCCGAGCCTTCCTTCCCGATGGATCGCCATACGGGCGCCTATTACCTGCGCCTGATGGTGGTGGACCGCCCCGGCGTGATTGCTGATGTCACGGGCGTTTTGCGCGACAATGCGATCAGCCTGGAATCCATGCTGCAACGCGGCCGCGCGCCAGGTGAGGCCGTACCCGTGGTGCTGACCACGCATGAAACGAGCGAGGCTTCCGTGCGCGCGGCGCTGCAGCGCATTGCGGAGTTGAATACCGTGATGGAAAAGCCAGCGCTGATCAGGATTGAGGCGCTGTAGGGGTTAAGCCAGGTTCACCTTCGCAAAATACCCAAAGTACCGAGAGCCCTGCGCAGGCGATTGCCTGTTTCATTGAACAGCAAGCGCCCGTAGGTCAGATACTTTTGTGGCGGCGGGTCCACCAGATTTGTGGCGTGCAAATCCCGCCACCCCAGGCCACGATAGGCGAGCAGCCGTTTGCAGTTTTCGGCAGTGAGCCATTCCCCCCTTATGTCATCGCCAAATGGCCCGGCAGCATGGCGCTTGAATGAAAATCTCTCGACGCTGCCGGCATCTCCCTGGATCAAGATGTCATTGGCCCTTCGGTGGACATGCCTGCCTTCAACAAGCTTGAAGGCCTTATATCCGCCCTGCGCCACAAGCATGGAAAATACCTCAATCGAGTGGCATTCGGCGGAGATGTAAGCAGGGCGGAAGTCATGGGCAAAGAGGTTTTCAAGAATGACCTGGTCATAATGCTCCACATCAATCTTGATGTAATAAGGCGCGCCATGTTCCTGGATGATGCTGATGGGCGTTCTAGCGGGGAGCAGCACTTTTGAAAATTCCTTGAGGTGCCTGTCCCCTGGTTTGGGAAACTGGCTCAAGACATGGTTTGTCTTGTGTTTGTAGAAGGGCACCTCGGTCAGCGTATCCACAGTAATGACGTAGTTTTCGACAATGACGCGCCCGCTTTTGATCTGCTGCTGGAAGCGGTTGCGCATGATTTCGCAAAGGCCAGGATCGGCTTCCACTGCCACAACAAGATCGGCCCGCTTAAGATAATAAGGTATATCGTCGCCCTTATTGGCACCGAAATCATAGATGATTTTTTTCATGGGCCCAGGCCGCAAAATTCATTGCGACTGTTGCTACAAACACCCCGCCGCCCGCGCCCTGGCGCGCACCAGCGCCAGTACGGTGCGCGAAATCGGCGCGGCCTCACCAACCCAATCGGCCAATTCCACCACGGCGCCGAGCAGCGCCTCAATTTCCATAGGCCGCCCGCGTTCCAGATCCTGCAGCATGGAGGTCTTGTGCGCCCCAACCTCCGCCGCGCCGGCGATGCGCTTGTCCACATCAATCGCAAAGCGCACACCAAGCGCCTCCGCCACGCGCTGGCCTTCCAGCATCATGGCGCGCGCAACACCGCGCTGGCCTTCATCGGCGGTAAGCACATCAAGTGTCGCGGTGGTGAGCGCCGAGATCGGGTTGAAGGCCATATTGCCCCAAAGCTTCACCCATAGCTCATCGCGAATCTTTGGGCGCACCGGCGCCTTGAACCCGGCGGCGATCAGCACCTCAGATAGCGCCTGCGCGCGCGGGCTACGGCTGCCATCGGGCTCACCCAGGCTGAAACGATCACCATAGCTATGGTCAATCACGCCAGGCGCCGTGACCTCGGCCGCCGGATAGACAATGCAGCCAATGGCGCGTGATGGCGGCAGCAGCGCGGAGACCTGGCCATCCGGGTCCACGCTTTGCACAATGCGCCCATCATAAGCGCCGCCAAGCCCGTGGAAATACCACCAGGGAATGCCATTCACCGCACTCACAATCGCGGTATCGGGGCCAAGCAAGGGCTGCATTTGCTTGGCAGCGGAAGGCAGAGAATGTGCCTTCAGCGTCACCAGCACATAATCCTGCGGGCCGGCTTCCTCGGCACTTTCGACGCAGCGCGGATGGACAATTTGCTCTGTGCCTTCGCTGATCAGCTTCACGCCGTTTTCGCGCATCGCGGCCAGATGCGGGCCGCGTGCGATGAAGGTGACATCCACATCACCCTTGGCGGCAAGCTTGGCGCCCATCAGCCCGCCAATGGCGCCGGCACCGAAGATGCAGATTTTCATGGCCGTTACCCTGTCAGCCCAAGCTTTTCCGCAAGCCCAATCCGCATCAGCTTGCCGGTCGCGCCCTTTGGAATCTCCGGCAGGAACACCACCTTGCGCGGCACCTTGAAATCCGCAAGCTGTTGCGCGGCGAAATCACGCAATTCGCGTTCGGTGCAGGCCGCCCCTTCGCGCAGCACCACGGCGGCGGCCACTTCCTCACCCAACTTCGCGTGCGGCATCGCGAAGGTCAGCGCCTGCGCCACCGCAGGGTGGGCGGAAAGGACGCCATCCACTTCCAGCGGGCTTACTTTTTCGCCACCGCGATTGATCAATTCCTTCAAGCGGCCTGTCAGTGTCAGATAGCCTTCAGCATCAAAGGCGCCCTGATCGCCGGTGCGGAACCAGCCATTGGTGAAGGCTTTGGCGTTGGCGTCGGGGTTGGCTTCATAGCCCGCGGTCACATTGGGGCCACGGATCACCACTTCGCCAATTTCACCCTGCGGCAGGATGGTGCCGTCATCATCCATGATCGCGACTTCCGGCCCTGCGGCACGGCCCACGGAACCTGGCTTGCGCGGCCCAGCCAGCGGGTTCGATGCCATCTGATGCGAGGCTTCGGTCATGCCGTAGCTTTCAACCAGCGGGCAGCCAAACACAGCCTCCAATTGTTCCATCACCGGACCGGGCAAAGATGCCGAGGATGAACGGATAAAGCGGAGCTTCGCCCGCGCAATGATGTCCGCATTGCGGTCTGCGCGCGTCAGGATGGTTTGGTGCATGGTGGGCACGGCCGTGTACCAGCTTGGCCGTTCCTCATCCAACAGACGGAAGAAGCGCAAAGCATCAAAACCTGGCGTGCAAATCACCGCGCCGCCTGCGCCGAGTGAGGAGAGCACCGCCGCAATCAGCCCATGAATGTGAAACAGCGGCATGATGTTCAAACACGCATCAGCGGGTGAAAGCGCCAGCGTCGCACCAATATGGCGGGCGGAGGCGCAGATATTCGCCTGGGACAAAGGCACAATCTTGGGCCGCGCCGTGGTGCCGGATGTGTGCAGGACCAGCGCGATATCGCCTGCCTCAGCCGCGCCTGGCTGCGCTGCCTTTGCGGGCGTGCCGCCTTCCAGGGTGAAGCTGCCCGCGTGATCACCGGGCACCAGTTCCAGCACGGCGACGCCAAGCTTCGCCGCAACATCGCGCGCTTCGGTGGCCGCGCCCTTTTGCACCACCAGCGCCTTGGCCTTCAGATCGGTCAGATAGAAGTTGAATTCATCCGCGCGATAGGAAGGGTTTAGCGGCGCGGTTGTCGCGCCGGCGCCGATTGCGATAAAGGCTGCGGCCATTTCCGGACCATTCGGCAGCACAATCGCAACACGGTCATTGCGGCCAATGCCAATGCCATTAAGCCGTGCGATGGTGGCGGCGGCAAGGTCGCGCAGCCCAGCATAGGAAAGCGCCGGGCGGCCCGGCGCGCGGATGGCCGGCGCATCGGCGGCGCCGCCTGCCAGAAGGGCATTCAAGGTTGCGTTCACGCTTATCTCCTCGGCGTTTCCCGAGGGGATATTATGAACGAAAATGCCGCGCCGTCAGCCCCCGGCGAGCGTCTGATCCGCGGAGGCTGAAGGCCGGAGAGCCCCCGGCGAGCGTCTGATCCGCGGAGGCTGAAGGCTGGAGCGGTGAATCAGCCGCTCACAACCAAACTAGCGTCTGATCCGTCAGAACGGATCAGACGCTAGCGATACGCGGTGACGCCCCGCAAGCTGCACGTAATTCTTCGCGGTGCGGTCAAACCCCGCGCGCTGTTCTTCGGTAAGCACGCGAACAAGCTTGGCCGGATTGCCCATCCAAAGCTCCATGGTGCCAATGCGCTTGCCAGGCGGCAGCACGGAACCGGCGGCAATCACGCCGCCTTCTTCAATCACCGCGCCATCAAGCACCGTCGCGCCCATGCCCACAAAGGCGCGGTCCATCAGCGTGCAGGCATGCACAATGGCGGCATGGCCCACGGTGACGTCATCACCGATGATCGTGGGTTCGCGCCCGGCATTCACATGCACAATGGTGCCGTCCTGGATATTCACGCGCTTGCCGATGGTGATGAAGTTGGAATCGCCGCGCAGCACGCAATGATACCAGATGTTGGATTGCTCCCCGATCGTGACATTGCCGATCACGGCGGCGGTGGGCGCGATAAACACGCTTTCATGCAGAGTCGGCCAAATGCCTTCAAACACATAAAGCGGGCCGCGATTGGTGGGTTGTTGCATGTCCATTTCGGTACCTCCTACGCCGCTTTCGGCAGATCAACGGAAACAGGAATGCCCAGCATCAGACCAAGGTTTTGCACCGCCGCACCGGAAGCGCCTTTGCCCAGATTGTCATACCGCGCAACCAGCACGGCATGGCCGCGCTTTTCATTGCCATAGACGCGGATTTCAAGGCCATTGGTGCCGTTCAGCGCCTCGGGCTCCAGCTTGCCATTGGCTTCAGCCGGCACCACGCGCACCACATCGCTGCCAGCATAACGCTTCATCAGCAGCGCTTCCAGATCAGCCGGCTTCACGCTGCCCTTCAGCATATCCAGATGCAGCGGGATGGAATCGATCATGCCCTGCGCGTAATCCGCGACCGAGGGCACAAAAATGGGCCGACGCGTCAGGCCGGTATATTTCTGCATCTCCGCGACATGCTTGTGTTCCAGGCCCAAGCCGTAAAGCTCAAAATCCGGCGCGGTCCGAGCTTCATAAGCCGCGATCATGGATTTGCCGCCGCCGGAATAGCCCGACACCGCATTCACGGTTACCGGAAAATCAGGCGCCATGATGCCAGCATCAATCAGCGGGCGCAGCATAAGAATGGCACCGGTCGGGTAGCAGCCGGGGTTTGAAACGCGCGATGCCGCGGCAATGGCGCCCGGCTGATCGGGCGTGAGTTCCGCCAGCCCATAAACCCAATCGGGATCAACCCGGTAAGCGGTTGACGCATCCAGCAGCTTTGGCGCCTGCGCACCCAACGAAGCCGCGAGTGCCGCGCTTTCCTTCGCCGCATCATCCGGCAGGCATAGGATCACCAGGTCAACGCCCGCCATCATCTCACGCCGGGCATTGGCGTCCTTGCGGTGTTCGGCGGCGATGGAGCGCAATTCAACATGCGGATTGGCGGCAATACGGTCACGGATTTGCAGGCCCGTGGTGCCGGCTTCGCCATCAATAAAAATCTTCGCTGTCTTTGCCATGATACGCTCTCCTCTAGAGCATTTTCGAGCCAAGTGACTTCACGTGGCGACTCGGAAAATGCGACCCACGAAAGTCTCAGTGTGTGTCACGTGAACGAATGAGAACGAGACACACACTATTGGCCGCATTGCGGCGCTAAACCTGTCCCAATGCAATAGGGGCGGACCCTTGCGGACCCGCCCCTTTGATGAAGATTCCAAGACGGAACCGGCGCGACGCCGGTCCGCTGGCGTCAGCGCTTGGAGAACTGGAAGGAACGTCGTGCCTTCGGGCGCCCATACTTCTTGCGTTCCACCACACGCGGATCGCGCGTCAGGAAGCCCGCCTTTTTCAGGATGGAGCGCAGATCCGGTTCAAAATAGCAAAGCGCGCGGCTGATGCCGTGGCGCACTGCACCGGCCTGGCCGGACAAACCGCCGCCCACGACCGAGCAGACGACATCGAATTGCTGATAGCGATCCGCCACCAGGAAGGGCTGGGTGATCAGCATGCGCAGCACCGGGCGCGCGAAATACTTCGACGCTGGGTGGTCATTGATGGTGAACTGGCCCTTGCCCGGCTTGATCCAGACGCGGGCAATCGCATTCTTGCGCCGGCCGGTCGCATAGGAACGGCCCTGGCAGGCGTGCCGGCCACGATTTCCTTGAGGTCCGCGAGGGTCTTGTTTTCGCCGCTCATAGCCTCAGCCCGCCTTCTTCACTGCGAGGGAATTCTTACGGTTCAGCGCAGCCACATCCAGGGCAGCAGGCTGCTGGCCGGCATGGGGGTGTTCCGCCCCGGCATAGACATGCAAGTTGCGCATCTGCGCCCGGCCCAGCGGGCCACGGGTGATCATGCGCTCAACCGCCTTTTCAATGACGCGTTCGGGGAAACGACCTTCCATGCGTTCACGGATGGTACGGCCCTTGATGCCGCCCGGATAGCCGGTGTGCCAATAGAACACGGTCTGTTCTGCCTTGGCGCCGGTAACACGTACCTTCTTCGCATTGACGATGACAACATGGTCACCGCAATCCACATGGGGGGTGAATTGCGGCTTGTGCTTCCCGCGAAGGCGATTAGCGACCAGGGTGGCGAGACGGCCGAGCACGAGCCCATCCGCATCAATCAACACCCAGTTCTTCTTCACTTCCGCCGGCTTCAACGAGCGGGTTTGCGTGGCAATCATGTTGGTTCCGAATAAACCTATGGAAAGGAAGCGGGCTTATCCGGGCCGGGCTCCAAAAAGTCAAGCGGAAAGGCGGATTTTCTTCTGTGGTAACATGATACCGCAATCTCACTGGGCCCTACCCTTGGCCGCGCCAGAATGCTTATTTGGCGCCATACGGCAACCTTTTCGGAAGAACCGCCCGCATGAGCGACAAACCCCATGGCCTGGCCCGCAATACCTCCAATTACGGGGATCGCGATTTCGCGCTTTACCTCAGGCGGTCCTTCGCCAAATCCATGGGCTATTCGCAGCGCATGCTGGACAAGCCCGTGGTCGGCATTGCCGATACCGCGAGCGACTATAATAACTGCCACCGCACGGTGCCGGAACTGATCGAAGCCGTGCGCCGCGGCGTGCTTTCCGAAGGCGCTTTGCCGCTGGGCTTCCCGACTGTCAGCCTATGCGAGCCATCGCTCAGCCCGTGTTCCATGCATTATCGCAACCTGATGGCGCTTGATACGGAAGCGATGCTCTCTGCCCAGCCGATGGATGCGGCGGTGTTGGTGGGTGGCTGCGACAAGACCGTGCCGGCGCAGCTTATGGCCGCGATTTCCGCCGATATCCCGGCGGTGATGCTCGTCACCGGCCCCATGTTGGCGCAGGCCTTTGAAGGTGAGCGGCTTTCCGCCTGCACGGATTGCCGGCGCTATTGGGCGCGCTACCGCGCCGGGGAAGTGACCGAGGCGCGGATCGGCGAATTGGAAGGCAAGCTTGCCACCACCGCCGGCACCTGCGGCGTGATGGGCACGGCTTCCACCATGGCCTGCATCGCCGCGACCCTTGGCTTCATGCCTTTGGCCGGCGCGAGTGCGCCCGCCGTGCATGCGGACCGTTTGCGCATCGCCGAAGAAGCCGGCGCGCAGGCCGTGCGGCTGATCAAGAACCCCATCCTGCCCAGCCAGAGCCAGATGATGACCCAGGGTAATCTGGACAACGCCGTGCGCGTGCTGCTGGCCTTGGGCGGTTCCACCAATGCGGTGGTGCATATGGCCGCTATTGCCGGCCGTGCTGGGCTTTCGCTCGATCTCAAGCGGTTGGATGCCCTGTCCGAGGAAACGCCGGTGCTGGTGGACCTCAAGCCGACCGGCGAAGGCTATATGGAAGATTTCCACGCGGCTGGCGGCATGCGCGCGCTGCTGTGGGAATTGCGCGATTTGCTTGACCTGACAACGATTGATCTGGATGGCGTGAGCCTGGCTGACCGCATCGGCGATGGCAGCCATTTCGTGGATCGGCGCATCATTCGCGCGTTCAGCGAACCTGTCTCCCCGGTTGGTGGCTTGGTGGCGCTGTTTGGCTCCCTCGCCCCCGAAGGTGCCATTTTGAAGCGCAGTGCCGCGACCCCCGCGCTGTTTGAAACCGAAGCCCGCTGCATGGTGTTTGATGGGTTGGAGGATCTGGCCAACCGCATTGACGACCCGGCCTTGGATGTGACGGCCCAGGATATTCTAGTGCTGAAATATGCCGGGCCGCGTTCACCTTCGGGCATGCCGGAGGCGGGCTATCTGCCCATCCCGAAAAAGCTCGCCCGCGCCGGCGTGAAGGATATGGTGCGCATGAGCGATTGCCGCATGTCCGGCACCGCCTTTGGCACAATTGTGCTGCATATAGCCCCGGAAGCGGCAGTCGGTGGGCCGCTGGCTTTGGTGCAAACGGGTGATCGCATTCGGCTTTCGGTCAAGGACCGCAAGCTTGATTTGTTGGTGGCGGAAGATGAAATGGCCCGCCGCCGCGCCGCCTGGCAACCAGCCCCGGCACCCAAGCGCGGCTGGGACAAGCTTGTTTATGATCAGGTGACGCAAGCACCGCTTGGCGCTGATCTGGCCTTCCTGCGCGCCGCACCTTGATTGCGCTGATCGGCGCTTCGGGGCGGAGTGGCGCGGCGCTCGCCCGCGCGCTGCTGGCTGAAGGCACGCCCTTCACGCCCGTGGTGCGCGATTCGGCGAAATGGGCGGCGCTTGGCCTGTCCCTTGCGCCGCGCATTGCTGATCTGGGTGATGCCGCCGCGCTACGCGCTGCACTTGAAGGCGCTGCGCTTGTCATCAGCACTGCCCATGCGCGCCATGCGCCGGCCATCCTTGCCGCCGCGCCGGCAGATGCGCGCTTTGTACTGATGGGCTCCACAAGGCGCTATTCGCGCTGGGCGGATGCGCATGGCGATGGCGTACGCGCGGGTGAGGCCGCCTTGCTTGCCAGCGGGCGCGCTGGCGTGATGCTGCACCCGACCATGGTCTATGGCGCGCAAGGCGAAGATAATGTGCAGCGCCTGGCAGCGCTTTTGCGCCGCCTGCCTTTTGCGCCTTTACCCGGGGGAGGGCGGTCCCTTGTGCAGCCCATCCACCAAAGCGATGTGACACGCGCCTTGCTTGCCGCCGCACGCCACCCCTGGACGGGGCCAGAGGCGATGGTGATCGCGGGGCCGGAACCTATGCCGTATCGCGAATTCCGGCCGCCGTGGTGCGCGCTGCGGGGCTTGGCACGCGCCCGGTGCTGCCGCTGCCGGCTGGGCTGCTGCGTGGCTTGGCGTGGTGCACGCGCATCATCCCGGGCCTGCCTGCCATTGGCGCTGATGAAATTCGCCGCTTGACCGAAGACAAGGCTTTCGACATTGCGCCCATGCGCGATATTCTTGGCCTTTCACCGATCCCGCTGGAACAGGGGCTGGCGCTGACCTTCGCCCCAGCTGAGAATACATAAGGAAGGCTTCCCATGCCGATCATCAACCGCATCGCCGAATTCCACCCCGAGATGACCGCCTGGCGGCGCGATTTTCATGAGCATCCCGAATTGGGCCTGGAGGAGGTGCGCACTTCCGGCATCATCGCCGAAAAGCTGCGTGAATTCGGCTGTGATGAGGTCATCACCGGCATCGCCAAGACCGGGATTGTCGGCGTGATCCGTGGCCGTGTGGATAATGGCCGCGCCATTGGGCTGCGCGCCGATATTGATGCGTTGCCGATTCTGGAAGAAACCGGCCTGCCTTATGCTTCCAAGATTCCCGGCAAGATGCATGCCTGCGGCCATGATGGGCATACCACCATGCTGCTGGGTGCGGCGAAATACCTGGCAGAAACGCGCAATTTCGATGGCACGGTTTATGTGATTTTCCAGCCGGCAGAAGAAAACCTGGCGGGCGGCGAATTGATGGTGAAGGAAGGGCTTTTTACCCGCTTTCCCATGGAACGCGTCTTTGGCATGCATAATTGGCCAGGCGCGCCGGAAGGCACCTTCCTGTGGCGCGAAGGCCCGGTGATGGCGGCGGTCGCCAATCTGGAAGTGAATATCACTGGAAAAGGGGCGCATGGCGCCATGCCGCATAATGGCACGGACCCGATTGTGGTGGCCGCCGCCATTGTGCAGGCGCTACAATCCATCGTCGCGCGCAATGTGGAACCGGTGGAAGCGGGCGTGATCACCATCGGCCATATCACTGGCGGGCATACC
>JAPLOJ010000334.1 GCA_026400795.1 Alphaproteobacteria bacterium | reverse complement strand
ACGTTCAGATGGAATCATCCGAACGTGTGAAGATGCTCGAAAAACAACGATGTAGAGCGTGTTGCGTGAACCCGTGTGAACGCAACACGCTCTAAGCCAGAATGGGCCGGCCGTGAAAGCTCAAGCCCTTATAGCGCGTTTGCGCTGGCCTCGCTCCGCGTCGCGCCAACACGGGAAGCCAGTGAAGCCGCGAGGAATTCATCCAATTCCCCATCCAGCACCGCCGCCGGATTGCCCTTTTCAACGCCGGTGCGCAGATCCTTCACCATCTGATAGGGCTGCAAGACATAGCTGCGGATTTGGTGGCCCCAGCCGATATCGGTCTTGCCGGCTTCAGTGGCGGCCGTCACGGCTTCGCGCTTTTTCAATTCCAATTCATACAAACGCGCCTTCAGCATGCCCATGGCGATGGCGCGGTTGCGGTGCTGGCTGCGATCCTGGGTAGAAGCCACCACAATCCCGGTCGGGATATGGGTGAAGCGCACGCCCGATTCGGTCTTGTTCACGTGCTGCCCGCCCGCGCCGGAAGCGCGGAAGGTATCAGTCCTCAGATCGGCGGGATTGACCTCGATTTCGATCTTATCATCCACCACTGGGAAGACATAAACCGACGCAAAGCTGGTATGCCTGCGCGCGGCAGAATCGAAGGGGCTGATGCGTACCAGCCGATGCACGCCGCTTTCGGTCTTGAGCCAACCATAGGCATTGGGACCGCTGACTTGAATGGTCGCGGATTTCAGCCCTGCCTGTTCGCCTGGGCTTTCTTCCGTCAGCACGACCTTATAGCCATGCTGTTCCGCCCAACGGGAATACATGCGCATCAGCATTTCTGCCCAATCCTGGGCTTCCGTGCCGCCGCTGCCGGAATTGACTTCCACAAAGGCGTCATTGCCATCCGCTTCGCCGGAAAGCAGGCTTTCGATTTCCCGCTTTTTGGCTTCCGCTGCCAGGCGCTTCAAATCCTCGGCGGCGGCATTGGCGGTATCGGCATCGCCTTCCGCTTCGGCCAATTCAATCAGGCCAAGCGCATCTTCCACATCGCGTTCCAGGCGCTTGACGCCATCAATCTGTTCAGCCAGTCGCCCACGTTCGCGCATGACGCGCCCCGCCTCATCAGCATTATTCCAAAGCGCCTGGTCTTCGACCCGCGCGTTCAGTTCTTCGAGACGACGGACAGAGGCATCCCAGTCAAAGATGCCTCCTCAGCAGGGCCACCGAAGCGGTGATCTGCTCGTGCAGGGAAAGGGCGTCAGCGCGCATGAGGTGCTAATAGAGCCCGCCGAGGTCCCTGTCGAGGCGGTTCGCGCCTGAACCGCCGCGTGAGGCCGCACCATCATCGCGGTCGCTGATAAAGGAATCGCGCCAGCGTTGCGCGCTGTTCTCGGTCCCCGGGCGGAAGGGTTCCATGATGCTGCCGCTGCCAGAGGCAACGCGCATCAGCGTAATGCCAGCCGGGCGGCGGAAGGGCACGGGCGGGCTGCCGGCAAGCGCGGCCGCCACGGTATCGCGGAAAATCGGTGCCGCATTGCCGCCACCGGTTTCGTCTTTGCCGAGGCTGCGCGGATCATCAAAGCCGATCCAAACCGCGACAACGATATCCGGCGTGAAGCCGACGAACCAATTATCCTTGTAATCATCCGTCGTGCCGGTCTTGCCCGCCACCGGGCGCCCAAGCCGAGACCCAATGGCATTGGCTGCCGTGCCGCGCGCCACCACGCCTTCCAGGATGCTCACCATCTGATAGGCGGAAATCGGGTCTGTCGCGCGCGGCCTTTCGCCCGCTTCAAGGCGCGGCGGCCCGGCCTCAGGGCCGGAAGCGCAAGCGGCGCAGGTGCGCTGATCGGCGCGCCAGATCACACGCCCGCGCCTGTCCTGCACGGAATCAATCAGGGTCGGCGTTACGCGAAAACCACCATTGGCAAAGGCGCCATATCCTGCGGCCATGCGCAGCACCGTGGTTTCGCCAGCACCGAGCGACATGGCCAAATAGCGCGGCATATTATCAATCACGCCAAAGCGACGCGCCGCATCGGAAACCGAAGCCATGCCGATATGATCCGCAAGGCGCACCGTCACCAGGTTAAGGCTGCGTTCCATGGCGCTGCGCATGGTCACCCAGCCATTATAGGTATTGGCGTTGTAGTTCTGCGGCTTCCACAGCCCTTGCGGCGTCATTATTTCAATTGGCTCATCAGGGATTTCCTGATTGGGCGGAATGCCTTTTTCGAGTGCGGCGATATAAACAAAGGGCTTGAAGGAAGACCCCGGCTGGCGCTGCGCTTGGGTTGCACGATTGAACCAGGATTTTTCGAGCGCCCAGCCGCCAACCATGGCCATGACACGCCCGGTTTGCGGGTCAAGCGCTACCACTGCGCCTTCCGCGAGCGGAATTTGCCGCAGCGTCAGGCGTTCTGGCCGCGCCGGACGATTACGCTGCGCGGCTTCCGCCGGCAGGGTTTCGACCAGCACGACATCACCAACATTCACCACATCTTGAACGCGGCGCGGCTCGGCCCCCAGGCGACCATCGGGCAAAACCGGGCGCGCCCAGGGGCGCAATTCTTCCAAGTACAGCATGCCCTGCTGCGGTTCCGCCGGGCGGCGCGGATCGCGCCGTTCAAGCCAGCCAAGCCGCGCTTCTTGCGGCCTGACTTCCAGCACCACCGCCAGGCGCCATTCAGGCAGCGCACCAGCCGGGCGCGGCGTGTCGGCCAGCGCCGGCATCCATTCCGTGGTGCTCGCCGAAATGCGCGCCACCGGGCCACGCCAGCCGCCCCGCCGCCGGTCATAATTCATCAGCCCATCGCGCAGCGCGCGTTCAGCCGCGGTCTGAATGGAGGGTTCCAGGCTCGTGCGCGCCACCAAGCCACCCATGGTGGTTTGCTCAACGCCGAAGCGCTGGATCATTTCGCGCCGTACTTCTTCGGTGAAATGCTGCCCCACCTGCAATTGATCCAGCCGGCGCGTGGGCCGCGCCATCAGCGGTTCGGCCTTTGCCGCGCGGGCTTCATCTGGCGTGATCGCGCGGTCGTCCAGCATGCGTTCAATCACCCAATCGCGCCGCGCCTTGGCCGCTTCCGCACGCCGGACGGGGTGGTAATTATTCGGCGCCTTGGGCAGCGCAGCGAGGTAAGCAACATCCGCAACGCTCAGCTCATCCAGGCTTTTGTTGAAATAGACCTGCGCTGCGGCGGCCACGCCATCGGCCTGCTGGCCAAGAAAAATCTCGTTCAAATACAATTCCAGAATGCGGTCCTTGCTGAGCGCCTTTTCGATGCGGAGCGCCAGAATCGCCTCCCGCGCTTTGCGCGCGAAGGACCGATCGGCCCCTACCAGCATGTTCTTCGCGACCTGCTGGGTGATGGTGGACGCACCACTCATGCGCCGCCCGCTGCCATATTGTTCCGCGGCCTGCATCACCGCGCGCAAAATGCCCAAGGGATCAACGCCGGTATGCTCGCGAAAGCGCTGATCCTCGGCCGAGATGAAGGCTTGCTGGACGCGCTGCGGAATGGCCTCGATTGGGACAAAGATGCGCCGTTCCTGCGCCAATTCGGCCATCAGCCGGCTATCGGCGGCGTAGACGCGGCTCATTTGCGGGGGTTCATATTCCGCGAGCCAGCCGTAATCCGGCAAATCCTGGGCGAAGTGATGATAGGCGCCATAGGCCGCGATGCCGCCGGCCAACAGCACCGCCGCAACCAGGCTGAAGAGCCAGCGAAACACGCTGAAGCGCCGCCGGCGTTTTTGTTTTTTGGGTTTGGGCGGGGGGTCAGCGCGCGGCGGCTCAGCCCCGGGCGCGGCGCGCTGAGGGTCAAGCGGTTGATCGGCGCGCAAATCCGGCGAAGTCATGATGGCGTCTCGATACACGGTTCCGCTGAAAAGCGCGACAGGATGGGTCCGGGTTTTTCAACCCGACGTGGCGCGCTGCGTGGAACCAACCCAGGCTTCTACCGCGCGCGCCAGGCTGGCGGCGATCAGCGCGCGGTGTTCTGGCTGCCGCAAAGCGGCTTCATCTTCTGGGTCAGAAAGGAAGCCCATTTCCACCAGCACGGAGGGTACTTCCGGCGCCTTCAGCACAATGAAACCCGCTTCCCGTCTTGGTTTTGGTAGGATGGGCACGGCGCGGGTCAATTCCCGCACCGCCACCCGCGCAAAGCGGGCGGAATCGCCCAGGGTTTCCTGGCGCATCAGGCTCAGCAATATCGCTTGCACTTCGGGCGGGACGGAGGGCAGGCTAAGGCCACCCGCCAGATCGGCATTGTTTTCGCGCTGCGCGAGGGCTGCGGCGAAAGGATCACTCGCGGTCTCCGCCAGGGTATAGACGCTGGCCCCCTTTGCGCCCGGCGCGGAATCGGCATGGAGCGAGATCAGCAGCGCGGCGTCCCGCGTGCGGGCGAAGGCCACACGATCCGCCAATGAGATGAATTCATCGCGTTCGCGTGTCATGGCGACACGGCATTTGCCGCCTTCCTGCAATTTGCGGCGTAGCGCCTGGGCGGTGGCGAGGGTCAGGCGCTTTTCTTCCGTGCCGCGCCGGCCAATGGCGCCAGGGTCATAGCCGCCATGGCCGGGGTCAATCACCACCAATGGCAGGGCAGGGGCGTTGCCTTGCGCGATTGGCATGTCACGCCGCGCAGCAGCGGCAAAGGCTTCGGTGCTGGCTGGGACGATTTCCACCAGCAGCCGCCCAGCCGGCCCGGGCAGGCGGCGCGGCAGGGCAGGGCGCGCCAGGTTCAGGCGCAATTCCTTCGTTTCGTCATCAAACAGCGCGCTGGCGACCGGCCCTGCCGAGCCCAACCGCGCCGGGCCCCGCCAGGTCACGCCAGGCAAGGAAAGCACAAGCCGAGGGGGTTCGGCCAAGGCGCGCCATTCCCAGGAAAGTGGGCCTTCCAGCACCAGGGCAAGCCGTGCCGCGCGCCCTTCGGTGGTGAGGCTTGCCGCGCCAATGGAAGCGGCAAGGGCCGGCTGGGCGCTACCCAAAACCACCCCGCCCAACCCCAGGAAATGCCGGCGCCCTATGCCCATGCCGATGTTATTAACGGTCCAAGCCACCCCTGTCATCAGAATCGCTCCATAAAACCCTTGTGGCGCTGGCAGGGCGGGACTAAGGTAGCTTGCCCCGGCGGCATCCGCTGCGGGCGAGAATTCCGGCGGCATCGCCTGGCGCATGGAGCCCCCAAGGGCATGGTGCGCACCACGATGTTCAGCCCCCCGGCCTCCGGAGCCGCGCCTATGGCGTCGGCTTTGTGGTTTCGCCGGGGAGCGGCCCTTCCTTCTCGCCAGCGCGGCCCGAGGCGCGCGAAAGTCAAAGCCCTTATGGCCATGGCCCCCGTCGCGCCCGCCGTCCCGCCTGCGCCTGTGACCTTCGTTGCTACGATGGTCCAAGGGTTCCCGGGGCAGGATCCAGGTGCGCCCACCCAGGGACCGCTGCGCCGCTTCGGCGCCGGTCCCGCCGAACGAGGTCTTCGCCGTAGCATGCTTTTGCACGCAGCGCCGCATATCGCACTCCGTTCGGGCCTCCCCACGCCATTGCGCCGGCGGCACTGCCGCGGCGCGGAGACTCCACCCCATGACCAAGCGTATGCTGATAGATGCATCCCACCCCGAGGAAACCCGGGTTGTGGTGATGGATGGCAATCGCCTCGACGAATTTGATCTTGAAACCACGCAACGCCGCGCCCTGAAGGGCAATATCTACCTGGCCAAAGTGGTGCGGGTGGAACCCAGCCTGCAAGCGGCCTTTGTGGAATATGGCGGCAATCGCCACGGCTTCCTGGCCTTTGGCGAAATCCACCCGGATTACTACCAGATCCCCGTGGCGGATCGGCAGCGCCTGCTGGATATGCAGGAAGCCGAAGCCCGCGCGGAGGATGAGGACGATCTGCCGCCGGAAAGTGCGATGGACCGCGCCGCCTGGAATGGCGAAAGCAATGAAGCCTGGCAGCCGGGGGAAGACGCCAATGGCGAAGCCCCAGCTTCAGAACCGAATGGCGAAGCGGCACCCGCCGCTGAAGCTTCCGCGGAAGACGCACCAGAACCCGAAGCCCCTGCCGCCGTTCAGCCGCTTGTGATTGAAAGCGAAAGCCTGAGCGCCGCGCCGGAAGCCGCCAGCGATGAGCCCGCCGAGGCCGCCGATTTGGGCCGCGTTGAGGAATTGCCCGCCGAAGAAGACCAGACCCCGCCCGAGACCATTGGCGGCGAAGGCCCTGCCGAGACGGAAGAAGAACGCCGTGAACGCCGCATCCCGCCGCGCTTCATGCGCCATTACAAAATCCAGGACGTGATCCGCCGGCGCCAGATCATTCTGGTGCAGGTTGTGAAGGAAGAACGCGGCGGCAAGGGCGCGGCGCTGACAACCTATATGTCGCTTGCCGGGCGCTTCAGCGTGCTGATGCCGAATTCGCCGCGCGGTGGTGGCGTTTCGCGCAAGATCACCTCAGCCACTGATCGCAAGCGGCTGCGCGAAGTGATGGATGATCTACAGTTGCCGCAGGGCATGTCGCTGATTGTGCGCACCGCCGGTGCGCAACGGCCAAAGCCGGAAATCCAGCGCGATTGCGAATATCTGCTGCGGCTTTGGGACGGCGTCCGCGAACGCACCTTGGCTTCCACCGCGCCCGCGTTGATTTATGAGGAAGCGGATCTGATCAAGCGGTCCATCCGCGATGTTTATGGCCGCGACATTGATGAGGTGATGGTGGAAGGCGATGGTGCCTTCCAGCAGGCGCGCGAATTCATGCGCATGCTGATGCCATCGCACGCGAATAAGGTGCGGATGCATCGCGATGCCGTGCCGCTTTTCGCGCGCCATAATGTTGATGCCCAATTGGATGCCATGCATTCGCCCGTGGTGCAGCTGCGCTCCGGTGGCTACATCGTGATCAATCAGACCGAAGCCTTGGTTGCGATTGACGTGAATTCGGGCCGCGCCACGCGTGACAGGCATATCGAAGACACGGCGCTCCGCACCAATATGGAAGCGGCGGATGAAATCGCGCGCCAATTGCGGCTGCGCGATCTGGCCGGGCTGATTGTGATTGATT
>JAPLOJ010000112.1 GCA_026400795.1 Alphaproteobacteria bacterium | reverse complement strand
GCGCAATACGCCGAGGCCGGCGGCGATCGCAGCAACAAGGCCTATGGCTATGTGCTGGCGGGGTAAGGAAGAACGGGCGCAGGCGTGAACCTGCGCCCAGCTTAGTTATTCAGCGGCTCGAAGCGCCGTTTGGCTGCGCAGCTTCACAATGCCAGGCAGCGCGGTGCCCTTCCACAGCGCTTCCAGCAGCGCCTTGGCTTCCTGCACGCCAATCGCATCCGCCGTCAATTCCAGAAATTTATCGGACAAATCAGCATCCGAAAGCGGCGCATCCGGATCACCCTTGCGCGTGTGCTGATGGCGGTTCAGCACGCGCCCATCACGCAGCTTGATTTCCACCTTGGCTGAACGCTTGGATGGAAAGGCTGCGGCACATTCAGGATCGAGCGCCACGCTCACTTTCGGCATCACCGCGCGAATTGCTGGATCGGTCAGGCGTTCTGGTTCAAACGCTGCCAGACGCACACCGCCATAAAGCAGCATGGTCGCGACGGTGAATTGCGTGGAGAAGCGGCAATCCTGTTCTGTCGCGGCAGCCGGGCGATCACAGACATCCTTGGTCGCCTTATAGCCGCCGACATGCACACCAAGCACATCACCCGCGCTGAAACCCGCTTCGCGTTGCAAATCGCGCACGGCATCAAGCGCTGCAAAGATGTGCCCGCAGCAGCCGTGATTCTTGAAAGTCATATCCGTGATGGCATAGGGCTTGCCGATACTGGCCAGCGGCTTTTCCCATTTGCCGGTATCTTCGCTGGTGGCGGCGGCAAAACCCGCCGGGCCATGCAGCACATCCAGCGCGCCTGTCATGCCGCGCGCCGCTGCCATGGCTGCCATGGCGCCGGCTTCTGCCGCATGGCCGGGATGCAAAGGCTTCGACATGCCTTCTCCTCGGAAGGCTTGTTGCAGGCCGCTTGCCATGGTGGCGCAGGTGGCAATGGCGTGCGCCGTGCGTTCCGCATCGCAATTCAACGCGACGGCCACCGCCGCTGCCGCACCAAAAGTGCCGACCGTGCCAGTGGTATGCCAGAAATCGTAGTGAGAGGGCTGTACGGCGACACCGATGCGGCAGGAAACCTCATACCCCGCAATCATGGCGCGCAGCAGCAAATCCATATCCGCGCCGCGCGATTGCGCCGCCGCCAGCGCCGCCGCGATGGTCGGGCAGCCGGGATGATAGACGGCGTAGCGATAGATATCGTCGAATTCCACAGTATGGGATGCCGTGCCATTCAACAGCGCAGCATGGCGCAGCGGCACCTGGCGGCCACTCACGTAACACACCGCACCACCCCCGCCGCGCGTTTCATCTTCAAGCGCGGCTGACATCAATGTCGCGGGCGCGCGGGATGCGCCGGCGAGTAGTGCTGCGAACCAATCCACCAAAGCGCGGCGCGCGTGATGCGCGACTTCAGCATCGACGGGGCGGCTGCGCCATGAAGCGGCGTGATCGGCCAGAATCAGCAGGGGATTTTCCATGATTGTCGCTGCTACGCGTTGCCGCGCAGCACCTCCTTATTGATCACAACATCGGGGTCGAGCTGACCCTCGAAATGGCTGATGATGCTCTCCGCACAGGAAAGCCCCATGCGGCGCATGCCCTGTTCCGTCGCCGCGGCGGAATGGGGGGAGACCACAACATTCGGCAGATCAAGCAGCGGCAGGCGCGTGGTGACGGGTTCCTCCCAGAATACGTCAAGACCAGCGGTCGCCAAATGCCCGGTTTTCAGCGCCGCGGTGAGTGCCGCTTCATCCACCAACGTGCCGCGCGCGGTATTGATATAGGTGCCGCCTGGCTTCATGGCCGCCAAGAAAGTGCCATTCACCATGCCGCGCGTTTCCTCATTGCTCGGGCAATGGGTGGTGACGATATCGGCTTCCGCCAAGCCTTCATGCAGTACCTTCACCGGGCGAAAGCCAGCGCCCTTGATGGTGTTCTGCGGGATATACGGGTCATGGACCAGCACCTCCATCCCGAAGGCAGCGCAAAGCCGCGCGACGCGGCCACCAATGCGCCCGAAGCCGATGATCAGCACCTTCCGCCCAGAAAGATCCCAGGTTTTCAGCGAAGGCTTGGAACCCCAATCCAGCGTACGCAAGTTCTTGTCGTAGTCCAACGTGCGCCGAGATGTGGAAAGCATCAGCATCATCGCGTGTTCAGCAACCGAAAGCGCATTGGCATCGGGTGTTACGGTCAGCGGAATGCTGCGTTCGGTCAGCGCCTTCACGTCCACCGCATCATAGCCCACGCCGTGGCGCGCGCAGATGGCCAGCATCGGTGCATTGGCCAGGAAATCGCGATTGATCGGTGTTGCGCGGACGATGATTGCTTCCGCGGTCTGCATCGGCTCCCGCAGGGTATCCGCATTCACCTCGGTCAACATCGTAACCTTGAAATCAGGTTCCGCATGCAGCCTTGCCATGGCATCGGGGTGCAGCGGGCGCAGGCAAACGATATGGGGCATGGTGTTTCCTATTCTACCTTGGCGCCAGAAATGCGCACCAGTTCCGACCATTTCGGAATCTCGGATGCCACGAACGCGCGGAATTCCTCAGGCGTGGAGCCAACAGGCTCGCTCCCCTGCTGGGCGAGTTTTGCCCGCATGTCGTCGGTGCGCATGACAGCGCGAATTTCAGCGGCGATACGATTGACGATCGGCGCTGGTGTGGCAGCCGGCGCCATGTAGCCATTCCAGAGCGCCACTTCAAAGCCGGGCAGGGTTTCCGCAATGGTGGGCACATCTGGCAGCAATGCGGAACGCCGCGCGGTGGTAATGGCAATGGCGCGCAGCCGCCCTGCCTGCACATGCGCAATCACTTCCACCAAAGGTGCCGCCATGGCCTGGATTTTCCCGCCGATCAAATCCGTGACCGCCGGCGTGCCGCCGCGATAGGAAACATGCGTCACGTCAATCCCCGTGCGCGCGGCGATCATTGCGGCAGACAGGTGCTGTGATGTACCCGAACCTGCATTGCCGAAATTCAGCACGCCGGGCTTTGCCTTGGCTTCCGCCACCAGCCCGGCGAAATCGCGCGCCGACACATCCGGGTGCACCACCAAAAGGTTTGGGATGAAGGTGGTTTGGCTGATCGGCGCGAAATCGCGCTGCGCATCGAAGGGCATATTGCGATAAAGCGCGCCATTCGTCGCATGCGTGGAACTTGTTGCCATCACCAGCGTATAGCCATCAGGGGCGGCGCGCGCGACAGCCTCACTGCCGATGTTTCCAGCGGCACCCGGGCGATTTTCGATGACAACAGGTTGGCCAAGCCGGGGCGAAATCGCCTCAGCGACCAGGCGCGCGGTGATGTCTGTGCTGCCGCCTGGCGCGAAGGGAACAATCACGCGAATGGGCCGATCCGGGCTCCATTGCGCCTGGGCCAACGCGGGGCTTGCCGCGATTGCTGCGAGCCCCGCCAGAATTTGCCGTCTTTGCATCCGATCCTCCTGGGTATGCCGCCGATCTTCGCCGGCTGGCGCGTGTCACTCACAATTGATGATGCGCCGCCGGCCCCATCACCGCTTCGCGCATACGTGCTTGCAACAGCGCACCTTCGCGTGGCGGCAGCACAAGCGGCTTGCTGGTGGCGTCAATTTTCGCCACCGCGAAGAAGGGGCCATTCCCGGCATGAATTGCCTTATGCAGCGCCGATACTTCATCTGGCTTGGTCACGAACATGGTGTGCCGAATGCCGGCACCCTTCGCCATCATCACCAGATCAACGCCATGCCCTGTGGCGGTTTCCTGCATGCCAGTTTCGCCGTAATGCTCATTATCCTGCACCACGATGGAAAGATTGGCGGGTTTTTGCACCGCAATCGTCGCCAAAGCGCCAATGCCCATCAGCATTTCGCCATCGCCGGTAATCACCAGCACCTTGCGCTTGGGCTGCGCCAAAGCCAGGCCAAGGCCGATCATGGCCGCACCACCCATGCCGCCCCAAAGTGGCAGGTTTTCCGCGCAATCGCCAATGGCCGTGATGTCCCAAGCCGGCGCACCAAGCCCGGCAATTACCAGCATCTCACCACGGTCCGCAAGCAAAGCGCGGGTCAATTCTCGGCGATCGAGTTTTCCGGAAGCAGCAAGCATTTTTTCAGTCCTTCCCAAAAGTCTTGGCGCCAAGCACGCGCTGGCCAATCAGGGTTGCGGTGGGGCGGAAGGTATTGAAGGCAAGACGAATGGTGGCATTCACCGTGGGTGCGATATCCTCAGGCGTATCGGCGCGGTGCACCAGCGTGCCCATGGCTTCCAGCACGGTCTGCGTCGCATTGCCCATGGGCACCTGCGCCGGATTGAATTCACCGAAATCGCCGCGCATCGTGACCAGCATCGGCAAAGGGCAGCGATGCATGATGGAAAGCGAGAGCATATTGATGCAATTGCCAACACCGGAAGATTGCATCAGCAGCACGCCTTTCGCGCCCCCAAGCCAGGCGCCTTGCAAAAGCGCAATGCCTTCTTCTTCGGTGGTCAGCGTCACCACCTTCATTTCATTATCGGCCAGGCAGCGGCGGATCAGCCGGGAATGCCCGGCATCCGGCACCAAAGCCACTTGCGTGATGTTGTGGGTCTTGAGCAGAGAATAGATCTGATCCGGCCATTCGGCCGCGGCGTCGGGCGCCTTGTCAATCGCGTGCTGGTCCATGGTTTTCCTGATCCTTGATCGGCCCAACATCCTGCGCCCGGGCCTTCATGGCAAGACAGGGCGGGCCAAGGTGTTCTATGAAACTGCATGATCCGCGTAACGCCCGCCATCGCCATTGCCGAACAGGAGCTGAAGGAAGCCTTTTTGCGCGCCTCGGGCCCGGGTGGGCAGAATGTGAATAAGCTGGAAACCGCGGTGCAGTTGCGCTTTTCGGCCATGGCATCGCCCAATTTGCCAGATGCGGTGAAGCAAAGGCTGCTGGCGCTCGCGGGGCGGCGGATGACACAGGATGGCGTGCTGATCATCACATCCGAACGCCACCGCATGCGGGAAGCCAATCGGGAAGATGCGCGCCAGAAGCTGATAGCCCTGCTTCGTAAGGCCGCCCTGCCGCCACCCCCGCCGCGCAAGGCCACCAAACCAACCTTAGGTTCAAAAGTTCGCAGGCTGGAAGCAAAAACACGGCGCGGCACCGTCAAGCGGCTCCGCGGCGGGCCGAATGAAGATTGAAAAGCATCAAAGAAGACACAAAAAAAGGCGGTGCCCCATCGGAACACCGCCTTTTTTTGGAAAGCGAAAGATCAGGCCTTCGCCTTACGCTTGCCCTTCTTCACGCCGGCCAGCGCAGCGCCCTTCAGCGCCGGGCTCGCCTTGAAGCGGACAGTGGCGCCAGCCTTGATCTGCACCTTTTCACCGGTCTTGGGGTTCAAGCCAGTGCGCTTCGGGGTTTCGCGCACGGCGAAAGCACCGAAGTCAGGAATGGTGAAACGGCCGGAGCTGACAATTTCAGTCTTGATCGCGTCAATGATATCGGCGGCAAGCTTGCCCGCGGCAACTGCAGACATGTCACCGGATTTGGCGATCACATCAGTGAGGAACTTCTTCGACATGGTTCGATTCTCCCGTAAGAATGCCTTCGCATAGCCGAGGATTCGGCGCTTGTCAGCAGGTGAAAAGTCTTTTTTTGCGTCCTTGACAAGAAAATTTCATAACCGCAGCGTGAAGACTCCGGTGCGCCCTGCCTGGCCGCGCAAAAAAACCCTGATTTCCTCAGAACTTGCCAGCACCGATCAATTGATTGAAGCGCCCGAAGCGCGGACAATCGGGGTCCATTTCGCGGTCTCGGTGCGCATGAAACCGGCCAATTCCTCGGGCGTGCTGGGGGCTGCTTCCAGGCCATGGCGCGCCAGATGCGCGACAATTTCAGGGTCACGCAGCGACTCGACCAGGGCTTCATTGACCCTTGTCACAATCGGACGCGCCAGATTGCGGGGTCCCATCAGCGCATACCAATTGGCCACTTCGTAACCAGGCAAAGGCCCCGCTTCCGCAATGGTGGGTGTGTCAGGCAAAAGCCGACTGCGCTGTGGCAAGGGTACGGCCAAGGCGCGCAGCTTGCCGGCTTCAATTTGCGGCAGCACGGTTGCGGCGGTGGCGACAGAGAAATCCACCTTCCCGGAGATCAAATCAGTGATCAATTGCCCACCACCGCGATAGGGCACATGCACCGTGTTGATCTTCGCCATGGAATCAAGCAAGGCCCCGCCCAGATGCCCGGCGCTGCCAACGCCCGATGACCCATAGGTCAGTTGATCAGGCCGCGCCCGCGCGGCGGCAATCAATTCCGGCAAGCTGCGCCAGGGCCGATCCATGGGCACCACCAGGATATTGGTAACCTCAACTGAACGCGAAATCGGTGTCAGATCGGTTGTAACATCGAAGGGCAGCTTGGCCAGAATCGGGTTCAGCACCAAGGATGCTATTGTCCCCATCATCAAAGTGTAACCATCGGATGGCGAATTCACCGTCGCTTCACTTGCCAGATTTCCGCCTGCACCGGGGCGGTTTTCCACAATGATCGGCTGGCCCAGCAGTGCTTGCAGCTTATTGGTCAGCGTGCGCGTGGTAATATCCGTCCCGCCACCCGGGGCGAAACCCACCAGAATGCGAATGGGGCGCTGTGGATTCCAAACCCCCTGAGCGGCCAGGGGCTTGATCGCCAGCAATGCAGGCGCGGCCAAAAGGCTACGGCGATGAAACATGCGCTTCGTTCCTCTCCCAGCGCTGCGCTTTGACGCTGGCGCAAATCATGCTGTTCTCTTGTTCGCTTCATAGCCGGGCGCAATGCGCCGCGCCAGTCAGGGGGAAAGCATGTCGGGAAATATCATCAAGCGTCGTCCAATGTTTTTCGCGGGCCTGGCAGGGCTCGCCGCGCCCAGCCTGGCGCGCGCCAGCACCTATCCGGAACGTCCGATCAGGCTGGTGATCCCCTATGGTGGCGGTGGACAAACTGACATTGTGTCCCGCGTTACCGCTGAAGCCTTGCAGCAGCGGCTGGGTCAGCCGGTGCTGGCCGATAATCGTCCAGGCGGGGCGGGCAATCTTGCGGCGGAAATGGTCGCGCGTGCGCCTGGTGATGGCTACACCATCCTGGTCGCTACCATGGGCACCAATAGCGGGCTGAATGCGCTGCTCTATAAAAATGTCGGCTATAATTCTCAGCGTGATTTCACGCCAGTTGGCATGTTCTGCACCACGTCAAACCTGCTGATTGTGCATAACTCCATCCCCGGTCGGGATTTCAATGAGGTGGTGGCATGGATCAAGGCCAATCCGGGCAAATTCACCTATGCGTCAGCCGGCGTTGGCGCCATCACGCATTTGATCATGGAAGATATGGGCGCGCGGCTTGGCCTTGATATGATGCATGTCCCCTATCGCCAAACCACCAATGCCATGACGGATCTGATCGCGGGGCGCGTGCATGCGCGCTGCCTTGGCCTGCCGGAAGGCGAGCCATTGCGGCAGACCCAAAGCGTACGCCCCGTGGCGGTCACCACCGTGGAACCGCGCCCCGAATGGCCTGGTGTGCCCACCATGGGCCAGACCATTCCGGGCTTTGAGGGATCAAGCTATTTCGGCATGGCCGTGCCCGCCCAAACCCCGCGTGAGATTGTGGTCAGGCTCAATACCGCACTGCGTGAGGCTTTGGCGGATGAGAAAGTGCGCGCGGCCTATAAGCGCGTGGGCGCCGACCCGGCTGAGCCCGCCGCACCCGAGGTTTTCGCGGCACGCGCCAAGCGCGATGGCGAACGCTGGGCGCCGCTGATCCGCCGGCTTAATCTGGTGGCGGAGTAATAGGCGCTGCAAAAAGGGGCTGCCCGTCGTGTGCGGCTGCGCTAGACTAAAGCCGTGAATATCCTTGCTCCCCCCCAGCCGCGGCTGGATATTGATATTGCTTTCGACCTGATCTGCCCTTGGTGTTACCTGGGCGTCAGGCGGTTGCGGCGCGCCCTCCGCGCCCGGCCGGATATCATCCCAGAGCTTTTGTGGCGCCCCTTTTTGCTCAATCCGGATATTCCGCCAAATGGCGTTTCCCGCGCGGAATTCGTCGCGCGCAAATTCGGTGGTGAGGATCGCGCGCGGCGCCTTCAGAATGCCTTGACGGATCTTGGCCGGGCCGAGGGAATCGGTTTTCGCTTTGACCTGATGGGGCGGGTGCCATCCAGCATCAATGCCCATCGCCTGGTCCGCTACGCGGTGCGTGAGGGCCTGGGCGAAATGATGGTGGAAGCGTTGTTTTACGCCTATTTCGCCGATGGCGTGGATATTGGCGATGTAATTCGCCTTGCCACCGTGGCCGGGCGAGTCGGCCTTGACCCGCATGCGGCGCTGGCCTTCCTCCGTTCAGGTGAGGAGGCTGAGGCGGTGCATACCGAAAACCTCCGCGCGCATCGGCTGGGGATCAATGGCGTGCCCTGCTTCATCATCGCAGGACAACAAGCCATCGCCGGCGCCCAGGAGCCCGAGGTGCTGGAAAGGCTGCTGGATGTGGCGCTTCAGCAATATCACTTCTCTGGGGGCGATGGCGGCTAAGGCTTGCGCCCCCGGGGCGGGGCGTTTAAGAAACCACTCATACTGGTGGGGGCGCATAGCTCAGTGGTACGAGCGCCTGCTTGACACGCAGGAGGTCCGTGGTTCAATCCCACGTGCGCCCACCATACCTTCCTCTGGCTTCAGAAGCGCATGCGGAAGCCGACGGTCAGAGAATTGGCGCCTTCCCAAACACCGTTGAAGGTCCCGAAAATGCCGCTGCGATGCATATAGCGGAGCACGACTTCCTGATGCGGCCGCTCCGGCAGAGCGAAGGTGAGTTCGGGCGAGAAGAAATTCAGGAAGCGTGATTGGTTTGCCTCTGGCAGAGCATCCGTGCCGCGTTCCACGCGCGGCAGGCGCGTGACGTAATCCGGCCCCATGGAAAGCCCGAAAGTGGTGTAGACGTGATTGGTCCAGGGGAAGCCATCATAGCGCAGATAGGCAGCGGCCCAGAATTCGCCGCATTCAGTATCGCCGAAGCGATAGGCGCCGCCCAATTCCGCATCCAGCATGAAGAACTTCCAGAACCGCGCCAGACGATAGCTGACGGCCCCACCCGCCAAAGTGTCATCGCCCCAGGATCCTGTCCAAGGTGCGACTATGATGTCGCGCAGTTTGCCATCCGCTACCGATGATCCGGCGAAGACCATGCCAGCCCAAGGCCGCGCATCGGCCAATTCCCGCGCGCGATCTGCGACCGAAATCCCCGACTGGGGCGTGGTTTGGGCATGGGAGGCGGGGGCAAGAGTCAGGATAGCCGCCACCACCAGGGCAAGCCGTGTAATCATTCTGGGGAGATTCATCGACAATCCATATCCGCGTGATCCAATGCTTTTAGGGGGGATGACGCGGATGGCAAGCCCAGATGCGGAGGCGCCCTACCGCCCGGCTGGCTGGAACATCAGGGCAAAGCTTGGCACGTATGTGGTCAGGAAAAGCACCACCAGCATCCAAAGAATTTGTGGCCAGATCGCGCGGCTGATCCGCGCGAGTGACAGGCCGCTGATCGCCATGCCGATGAAAAGGCAATAACCGATCGGTGGGGCGGCCATGCCGATGGAGACATTGGTCACGATAATGGCGCCAAAATGGATCGGGTCCACGCCAAAGCGATTGGCAATCGCAATCAACATCGGTCCCAGAATGACCATGATGGCGATTTCATCCATCACCGCCGCCAGCAGGAAAAAGGCGATATTCAAGGTAGCCAGCGCGGCCCATTTCTCGCCGATGGTCTGCGCCATCCAGGTGGCAAAGCGGATGGCGATCTGTTCCTGCGCCACTAGAATGCCAAAGCCGGCCGATACCGCGATAATCGCGCAGACAATGGCGCTGGTCCGCATAGCCCTGACGAAAATGCCCGGCAGCGCGCGTAAGGCCAGTTTGCGTTCGACAAATAGGCCAATGATGATGGCGTAAAGGCAGGAAACCGCCGCCGCTTCGGTGGGCGTGAAAATGCCGCCGTAAATGCCGCCCAAGACCACCAAAGGCGATGCCAGCGCCCAGCGCCCATCGGCGAAAGCACGCGCTACCTGCCCGGCACTCGCGCGTGGCAGGCGCGGCACATCGTTGCGCTTGGCATGCCCCCAGCAAATCACCAGCAGGCCCGCCGCAATCAGCAGGCCGGGTACAATGCCCGATAGAAACAGGCGCCCAATGGATTGTTCGGCGACAATTCCCCAAATCACAAAGGCGATGGAAGGCGGGATCAGCGGCCCCAAAACGCCGGCGGAAACCGCAATGGAAGCGGCGAAGCCCTTGTCATAGCCCGCCTGCACCATGGCCGGGATCATAATGGCGCCAATCGCCGCCGTGGTGGCGGGGGCAGAGCCAGAGATTGCCGAAAACACCAGCGCCGCCAGCACGGTCACCATCGCAAGCCCGCCACGCAAATGCTGCACCAGCGTGGAAGCGAAATCCACCAGGCGGCGCGAAAGCCCGCCCGCTGACATCAATTCCCCCGCCAGCATGAACAACGGAATGGCGAGCAAGCTGAATTGCTGCGACCCGCTGATGATGGATTGCGCCAGAAAGGCGGGTTCGATATCGGCGACGATCAGCGCGGCAGTAATGACCAGCGCAATCGCAATGGCAAAGGGCACACCAAGCGTGACCAAGGCACCGAAGCCGGCTGTCAGGCACCAGGCGATGGCGGTCATTCTATCGCGGCCTCATCCTTGGGAAGCGCGCCGCCGCGCCTGAGCGCGCGTTCCAGTCCAAACACCGCCATCAGCGCGCCCGCAATCGGTGCCAGCGCATTCAGTATTTCAATCGGATAGCCCATGGCGGCCGAAACGGAACCGCTGGTGATGTCGAGAAAGCGCCAGCCGGACCAGGCCAGAAAAACACCGAGCGCCGCTGTGATGAAATCCAAGACGCGTTCCGCGGCGATGCGCCCGGCAAGCGGTAGCGTATCTGTCAGTAGGGTCAGGCGTACGTGAAAGCCCTCATGCACCCCAAGCGCGAGGCCCGCCAGCACACTCCAGGAAAACATCAGCACGGCGAATTCCTCGCTCCAGGAAGAAGCCGCGCCCAGCACATAACGCGTCACCACCTGATAGAGAATGGCGGCAAGCATCAAGGCAGCGGAGAGGGCGATGGAAAAGCGCGTCGCCCCCGCCAGGAAACGGGCAATGAAACCCAGAATGGTCACTGCACCGCGGCCAAAGCATCCCTGATGATATCGGCGCCAATCTGGCCACGGAAATTTTCATACATGGGCAGCACACCACGACGGAAGGCCGCCTTGTCCGGCACTTCATTGATCTGCATGCCATGCTTTTGCAGGCTATCGCGGAAGCCGGCAGTTGCTTGCGCATTCGCCGCGCGTTGCGCGGGTGTGGCTTCTGCGGCGGCTTCGGTGACGGCGGTTTTGAGGTCAGCCGGCAGGCGATCAAAGCTGCGCTTGGAAATCAGGCAGCCGATCATGGAATAAATATGCCCGGTCAGGGAAAGGAACTTCGTCACTTCGTAGTATTTGCTCTGGTCCACAATACCAAGCGGAATTTCAAGCCCATCCACCGCGCCCTGCTGCACCGCGGTGAAGGTTTCACCCCAGGCCATGGGCACGGCATTGCCGCCCAGACTGCGGAACATTTCGATATAGATCGGGCTTTGCAGTACGCGGAACTTGATGCCGCGCAAATCTTCCGGCTTCGCGATCGGGCGGACGTTATTGATCATGTGGCGGAAGCCACCTTCCATAAACCCAAGGGCCAGCACGCCGCGTGATTCAAGCCGCGTGCGCAGCGCCTGCCCCACAGCGCCATCCAATACGCGATGCCCTTGTGCTTCGCTGGAAAACAGGAAGGGCATGTCATTCACCTGAAAGGCGGGTTCGATCTGTGCAATTACCGCATTGGTGATGATGCCCATATCAACGGTGCCAAGGCGCATGCCATCAATCAGTGGGCGTTCATCGCCTATGGCGCGGTTTGGGAAAAGCTGCACATCCACCCGGTCGCCCACGCGCTTTTCCAAGGCCTGCTTGAAAAGCCGCGCGCCGGTGGCGTAGGGATCAAGCGCGCCATCACCGCTGGTCCAGCCAATGCGCAGCACGGTCTTGCCTTGCGCACGAAGAATGGCCGGCGCCATGCCAAGGGCAAATACGCCAGCGCCGAGAGAACGGCGGGTGAATTGGGTCATACGGTCTTCCTCCCTTTTTTGCCCACTCAAGCGTGGGGTTTGTCTTGTTCAGCATAGGCTGCCTTGCGCCTGACGCAAATCGCCGTCACGCCAGCGTCATTAGGCAGCCGAATCCCTTGGGCTGATCCTGAAGGCCAAGACGGCGCAACATATGCCAGGCCATGACCTGATTGCTGGTGATAACAGGCATGCCGAGCTCCGCCTCCAGCGCCTCAATCACGCCGGCGGAGCGGATTGCTGTGCAGGAAATGAAGCAGGCATCTGCGCCGAGTGCGGCCCTTGCAGCCCCCCGCGCCTGGGCGGCAATGGCCTCAGGCGGGATCTGTGCCATTTCAGCATTGGTATTGATGCCCATCATATCGCCGCCCACCACCACGCGGCCATGGGCCGCCAGGAAGGCTATCTCCCTTTCATGCACTGCGGCGATATAGGGTGTGACCAGCAGGATGCGTTTCGCGCCCAAGGCTTGCAGCGCTGCCAGGATGGCATCGGCCGTTGTCACCGCAGGCAGCCCCGTCGCCCTGGTCATGCGGGCTGGAATTTCGCCCGCGCGTTCAGGGGCAAAGGTGGACACCGCTGTGCAATGAAAACCGATTAAACCTGGGCGCGCATCGGCCAGTAATCCCGCTGCTTCCTCAAGCCTATCGAGCATCTTGGATAATTCGGCTTCGGAACTGCCGCGCAATTCAAGCCGCGTGATCAGCGCCACCACACCTTCTGGCAGTATGGCATGCAATTCAGCTTCGCATACGGCATTACCGGAAGGCACCATCAGCCCAACCCGCGCCCGCGTGCCGTAATCAATGTTCATAGCGATGCCCGCGCTTCGGCCAGCCAGCTTCGGTCTATGTAATCCTCGGCCCTTGTGCGGGCGCGGGCGGGCAAATCGCGAATGAGCGCGCTGGTTTCAATCAGCGCCTGTACGCCGGCCGCACTTGCTTCCGCATCCCGCGGGAAAATCGCATCGCGGGTATATTCGCCCCAGGCCAGGTCAGCGTAGCGCGCTTCAATCCCGGTTTCGCGCATCGCGACATCGCGCGCAAAAGCCTGGTCCGTGTAGAATTTCTCGTGCGCGCGCAGAAAACCGCGCAGGAAGCGCAGCAGCAAATCACGACTGGCGCGCGCCCAGCGCAAATCCACATCCAGGCTGGTGAATTGGAAATCGGGCACTTCCGCGCGCGGGTCACAGAGCGATACAAAACCAAGATCAAGCGCAATGTGATTGAGCGGCGCACCCTGCAACCCGGCATCAATATCCCCTTGGCGCAGCATGTCCCAGCGCGCCAGGATCGGGCCGCAGGGCACCAATTCATAATCGCCTGGCCAATGCAGACCGCGCGCCGCCAAAAGCCGCATGATCAGCGAAGAACTGCCGGCGCGCAGCGATGACACGCCAATTTTCTTGCCGCGCAAATCTTCAAGCCGCGCCAAGCCTGGCCGGGCGATGAAGGAAAACGGTAAGCGATTCACATTCCCGCCAATGATCGCCTGATGCCCACCCGCTTCCGCATCCAGAATGACATGTTCAGTGACACCATAGGCAAGCTGGGCGCGGCCATCGCGGATGCGTTCGTTCACCTCCTCAATGCCTTCAATGTGGTCAATCTGCAGCGCTATCCCTTCCGCCGCGAATAGCCCGGCATGCAGACCAATCCAGGCCGGCAAGTTGAAGTAATTGCGAGAGACGACAACAAGCGTCAGCGGGTCCATGGCCTATTCCTTGGGGTTCCGGCACCACCATGGGCGGGGGCCGGGAGGATCGGCAAGCCCCGCCTTGTTCCACGCCGGCGGCGAGGCCATGTGCCGCACATGGTCATCCTGCGTCCATCTCTCCCCCGCAAAGCCATGGGCTGGGCCATGCTGGCACTTGGCGTGCTCGGCCTCGTGCTGCCCTTCCTGCAGGGCTTTCTGTTCCTTGCCTTTGGCGTTTTTGTGCTGCGGGATCAGCATGTCTGGGCGGCGCGACGCTGGGCCTGGGTGGCAGGGCGCTGGCCCCAGATGGTGGGCAAGCTGGAAGCCATGGAAATCAGCATGGCGGCGCGCATGCGCCATTTTGCCAAGCGACTGCGGCTGCGGGGTTGAACCGCGCTCTGGCCACCCGCGCAGGGTCGGCGTAAGGGCCCGTAATGCATCGCTTCTGGCTTATCACCGGCGCCTTGGCGGGCTTGATCGCGGTTGGGCTTTCCGCCTGGGCCGCACATGGGCTGCCCGCAAGGCTGGAACCCGCGCGCATGGCCGCGGTGCAGAACGCGCTGACCATGCAGGGGTGGCATGCGCTGGCCTTATTGATTGCGGGACTGATGGCGGAAAGGGGTAGGCACTTGGCGCATTTCGCCGCAGCCACTTTCCTGGCCGGCATGATCCTGTTCTGTGGCGCGGTCTGGCTCAGCGCGCTTTCCGGCCAATCGCTGGGACCCATCGCGCCTTCAGGCGGGATGCTGCTCATGCTCGGCTGGGCCTTGCTCGCCCTGGCGGCAGCACGGCGGTGATCCGCGCTGCCTATCTTGCCGCGGAGGGGTTTGAGGCGGAATTGGCCGAAGAACTCCGCCTGAGCGGTCGGCGCGTGACTGCCTGGCATGGTCGCTTGGCGCTTTCGCCGGACCCGCCGGCGCCGGCGGTCTGGGCTTTGGATGTCTGGACAGATCCACAGGAATTGCCGGCACCCTCGGTCAAGGCCGCTGCCGATGCTTTGCGCGCCATCCAGCGCAATTGGTCCCATCTGCCCCTGTTGCATCATCGCCGCAGCACGCTGATCGCCGAACGCCTGCCACCGGTAAAGGCGCGCCCGCTGGTCTTCCCGGAACCCGCGCCGACAGCGCCCCTTGGCGCCTGGACCCTGCTGGCGCCGGACCGGGTCCTGGCCAGCCCCAGCAAGACCAGCCCCTTCGTGAATGGCGAACCGCGCTTCGTTGAAGACAAATCCGGCCCGCCTTCCCGCGCCTATCTTAAATTATGGGAAGGGCTGACGCGGCTTGGCCGCCATCCGGGTCCAGGCGACCGCTGCCTTGACCTTGGCGCCGCCCCCGGCGGCTGGACTTGGGTGATCGCGCGGCTCGGCGCCGCAGTCACGGCGGTAGATAAGGCGCCACTCGACCCGGCCATTGCTGCCCACCCCGGCGTTAATTTCCGGCCAGAGAGCGCTTTTGCCCTGGACCCCCGGCAAGAATCGCCGGTCACCTGGCTGTTCAGTGATGTCATCTGTTACCCGGCGCGGCTTTTGGGCCTGGTACGGCGCTGGATTGAGGCGGAGAAGGCCGACAACATCTTTTGCACCATCAAATTTCAGGGCGAAACCGATCACGCCATCATCGCAGAATTTCAGCAAATTCAAGGTTCTATCCTGTTCCACGCCGCGCATAACAAGCATGAAGTGACCTTCGCGCGCCTCGCACCCTGAATTTTTTTGGGCCGCGCGCCAAAGCTGGCACGGCTTCTGCAATAGCCCTTGTGTACCAAAACGGTGCCGCCGACCAAAGCGTCGGCGCCAACCAAAACGGGGTTGCGACGATGTTGGTGGTTTCGGAAAAGTCTTTGACAGCTCCTCAGGAGATCCGGGCCCGCCGCATGCAGCTTGACGTCGCAGGGGGGCGAAAAGAATTCGCGCCCATGCTGCAAGAATTGCGGCAAAGCCCGGCAAGAACTGCCGGTCCGGGGACACCCACGGGCAACACGCTCGCTGCCATGCTCCAGCGGATGGATACGGACCAAGACGGCCGAATTTCTCCGCTGGAGCTGAGGGCTTCCGCGAAGCGCGCCTATCAGGTGCCGGAACGCGCAAAACCTGAGGTGTGAACCTTCCTCCTGGCGTCTGCCTGATCCTATAAGGGGGTCATGTCGCAAGCCAAGATCGCCCAATTCGGCGCTACCGCCATTATCATGCGCGTGCTGCGGGCTTCCGCTTCCGATCGCATTGCCCTGACCAGCGCGGGCTGCGCCTTTTATGCCATGCTGGCGCTGTTTCCCGGCATTTTCCTGCTGATTTCGCTCTACGGCATGGTGTTCGACGCGGCGGCAGTAGAACCGCAGCTTGAAGTGCTGCGCGAATTGGTCCCCGAAGACACTTTTGAAATGATCGCAACCCGCGTGCATGATCTGGTGGAAGCGCCCCGCCCGCGCCTTGAATGGAGCGCGATCCTGAGTGCCGCCATCGCGATCTGGAGTGCCTCGGCCGGCACGCGTGCGACCATAGGCGCGCTGAACATGGCGCATCATGTGGAAGAAACACGGCCCTTCTTTCGCTATCACGCATTGGCCATTGGGCTGACGCTGGCGGCGACTTTGGCCGCCGTGATTGCGATTGCGGCGTTGGTCGCCTTGCCTGGCATTTTTGCATTGATCGGCTTGCCCGCGCTGCAAGCACTTTCGCTGCGTGGACTTTCGCTGCTGACGCTGTTGCTGCTGATTGGGCTTTCGCTGCTGGCCGTGTATCGGCTGGGGCCGGCATCACGCCGCCTGCCGATCCGCCGCATCCTGCCAGGCGTTTTCATGGCAACGCTACTATGGGCTTTGGGGTCCGCAGCCTTCAGCCTTTATGTGGCAGACTTCGCAACCTATGACGCCATGTATGGGCCGCTTGGCGCAACGGTGGGCCTGCTGATGTGGTTCTATGTCAGCGTTTATGTCGTGCTGCTGGGTGCCGAATTGAATGTCGCGCTGGCAACGCAAGCCGGGGCGTGGTGACAGCGGGGCTTCGCCGGGCCAGAATCGGCGCGGAGGCCCCGCATGACTCAGACCACCATCAGCGCCATCACCATTCACTGTGTGGATGCGCCGATTGATCCACCGCTGCGCAATAGCCTGAATGTCATTCCCCGCGCGCCCTTGGTGATTGCGGAAGTCACCACCAAGGATGGCGCGACGGGCACGGCCTATGTCTTTCCCTATACCCGTGCGGCACTTGGGCCGACTGCGTCACTTGCGCGTTCGATTGGTGAGGGGCTGATTGGCCGGTCCTTGGCGCCCACGTCACTCTGGCGCGAATTGCATGATGGGTTTCGCATTCTGGGCAGTGAGGGGCTGGTGCAGATTGCGCTTTCCTTGCTGGATATGGCGCTATGGGATGCGCTTTCCCGCCGCGCTGGCCTGCCGCTTTACGCCATGCTGGGGGCAGAGGCTCGACCCATGCCGATATACGCCTCGCTCCGCGGATGGGGGCCGGCGATGCTGGCGGAAGAAGCCGGCCAGGCGGTGGCACGGCTTGGCGCGCGGGCGGTGAAATTCAAACTCGGCCATGCTCGGCTTGAGGATGATCTGGCGACGGTGCGCGCGGTGCGCGGCGTGGTGGGCGATGATGTCTCGATCTTCGTGGATTACAATCAGGCGCTGACGCTGCCGGAAGCTGAGCGGCGCGGCCGTGCCTTGCAAGCGCTTGATGTGCGCTGGCTGGAAGAACCGCTGCCGGTGCAAGATGATACGGGTATGGCGGCACTTGCTGCAAGTCTCGAAATCCCGATCCAGGGTGGGGAGAATTGGTGGGGCCCGGCGGGCATGCAGCGCGCCTTGGCGGCTGGCGCCTGCGATTTCTGCATGCCGGATGCGATGAAGATTGGCGGTGTGACAGGCTGGCTGCGTGCCGCTGCCATGGCGGCAGCGCATCGCGTGCCGATGTCTTCACATATCTTTGTGGAAGTCAGCGCGCATTTGCTGCAGGCGACGCCGACCGCGCATTATCTGGAACATCTAGATATCGCCGCACCCTTGCTGCGCCAGAATTTGCGCGTGGCCGATGGCATGGCGCTGGTATCCGATGCGCCGGGGCTTGGGCTTGAATGGGATGCGGCGGCGTTAAGGCATTTCGCGGTGGATTGATTCCGTCAAAACGCCATCACGCTGCCTGCGCCAAGGTCGGCGCGCTATCGGCAACCGTTGTCCGATGCAGATCGCGCGGCTTATCCGCCGGGTAGCGCCGCGCGCGATGCATGGTCACGCGATTATCCCACATCACCAGATCATGCGCGCGCCAGACATGGGCGTGGACGAATTCGCGTTGGGTTGCGTGTTCCGTCAGATCACGCAGCATGGCGCGCGCTTCGGGCACCGGCATGCCATGGATTTGTCCGGCATGGGCTGAAAGAAACAGCGAAAGCCGCCCGGTCTTGGGATGGCGACGCACCAGGCGCTGCGGCACCGGCGCCCATCTTTGGCGTTCTTCTTCTGTGAAATCGGTGAAGCCCAGAATGCCGCGCGAGAAGATTTGGCTGTGATCCGTGATCATCTCTCGAATTTCTGATTTCATGGCGGCGT
>JAPLOJ010000173.1 GCA_026400795.1 Alphaproteobacteria bacterium | reverse complement strand
CAAGGTGCTGGCCGATGCCACGCCGAAACAGCTTGAAGCGCCCGGCAAAACGCTTGAGCAAGTCTTCCGCGATTTGACCCTGAAGCAGGAGGCCGCCTGATGCGCGCTGCCCTGCTGGTCGCTCGCCGCGAATTGGCCGGCTATTTCGCAACCCCCGTCGCCTATGTCTTCATCGTGATTTTCCTGATGATGGCAGGTGCCATGACCTTCAGCCTGGGCGGTTTCTTCAATCGCGGCCAGGCTGATCTTGGCCCGTTTTTCGGCTTCGTCCCTTGGCTGTTCCTATTTCTGGTGCCTGCACTCACCATGCGGCTTTGGGCGGAAGAACGCCGGCTTGGCACGATTGAATTGCTGCTGACTTTGCCAATGGCGCAATGGCAGGCGGTACTTGGCAAATTCCTCGCCGCCTGGGCCTTTTGCGCCATTGCGCTGGCGCTGACCTTCCCGCTGGTGATGACCGTGAATTTTCTGGGCCGCCCCGATAATGGCGTGATCGCTGCCGGCTATGGCGCCTGCCTGCTGATGGCGGGTGCGTATCTGGCGATTGGTTCCGCCATGTCTGCCATGACCAAGAACCAGGTGATTGCCTTCGTACTGGCGGTTGCCGTGTGTTTCCTGTTTGCTGTGGCCGGCAGCGCTTTGGTGACGGATTTCCTGAGCCAACGCATGCCAGTATTGGCGGAGGTCGCGCGCGCACTATCGCTCACGGAACGCTTCAATGGCCTCACGCGCGGTGTGATTGCGCTGCGTGATGTGGTGTTTTTTGCGTCCTTCATCGGGTTCTGGCTTTTCGTGAATGCGGTGGTGCTTGACCATCGGAAGGCTGATTAGACCATGGCTGATCAAATGAAGGCAAAGCCCGGCACGCGACGCATCTGGTCCTCGGCGCTTGGCGTAGTGGCGGCGCTGGCGCTTGCCATCGGCGTCAATATGCTGGTGGAGCGTTTTGCACCCCGCGCGCGGCTCGATCTCACCGCACAAAAACTTTACACGCTGTCGGATGGCACGCGCAGCGTGCTGTCTGGCCTGCAAGACCCGGTGACGCTGCGGCTGTTCTATTCGCGCAAGCTCGGCACCGCCGTCCCGGCCTTTGGCGCCTATGCGGAACGCGTGCGCGCGATGCTGGATGAATATGTCGCGGTCTCGGGCGGCAAGCTGCGGCTTGAAGTGCTAGACCCAGAGCCCTTCAGCGAAACCGAGGACCGTGCGCTGGCTTTTGGCTTGCAAGGCGTGCCGGTGGATCAATCGGGTGAGCAGGTTTATTTCGGCCTGGTCGGCGGTCGAACCCACGCCGCCCGGTGATTGGCGTGATGTCGCCCTTGCCTTTGAATGGCGACCCTCGCGCGATGATGATGCGCCAAGCCGCCATGGGCCAGCCTTTCGCGGTGATGAATAGCCTCAGGCAATTCTTCACTTTGCGCGATGTGCCCTTGGATGCGCAGGTGATTGAAAACGATATCCAGGTGATGCTCCTGGCGCATCCGCAAGGGCTTTCGGATGCGGCGCAATATGCCGTGGATCAATTCGTGCTGCGTGGCGGCAAGCTGATCCTGCTGATTGACCCGCATTCCGAAGGCCAGGCATCACGCCCCGGCCCGGGCGGCCGGCCGCCAGCTAATACCGCATCCAGCCTGGAACGCCTGACGAATGCCTGGGGCATTGAAGCCCCCACCGATAGAGTGGTGCTGGATTTGCGCGGCGCCTGGCGCGTGCGCGCCAATCCGCAGGACCGGGTGCAGGCGGTGGATTACGTTGCCTGGTTCAATGCGCAGGGTGATTCGATTGCGCAGGGAGAAGTGGCGACCGCGCAGCTTAACCAGGTGACTTTTGCCTCGGCTGGTTTCTTGCGGCGGAAGGATGGCGCGCGGGTGGAATTCACGCCGCTCATCACCTCAAGCCCGCGCAGCATGGAAGCGGATGCGGCGAAGGTCCGCGACAACCCGAACCCGACGCAATTGCTGGCTGATTTCCGGCCCGATGGCCAAACCCGCGTGCTGGCGGCGCGACTGCGCGGCGAAGTCAACACTGCCTTCCCGGATGGCCCTCCGCCGCCGCCACAAGGCGCAGAACGGCCCGCCGATTTCCCGGCGCATCGCGCGCGGAGTGAAGGGGCGGCCAATATCATCGTGATCCATGATGCGGATGTGCTGGAAGATCGCTTCTGGGTCCGCGTGCAGGATTTCTTTGGCCAGCAAGTCGCCACCCCCTTCAGCGATAATGGCGCGCTGATCGCGAATTTGGTGGATACCATGGCTGGCGGCGATACGCTGATTTCGCTCCGCTCACGCGGCGAATCGCTCCGCCCGTTTGAGGTGGTGGATGATATTCGCCGTGATGCGGAAGCGCGTTTTCGCCAGACGGAACGTGAACTGACTCAGCGCCTGGAAGCCACCGAAAAGCGCTTGCGCGAATTGCGCCAAGGGCCGCAGGGCGGGGCTGAGCGCGGCCAGACCAATGCCGTGATCAGCGCCGAACAGCGCGCGGAAATTGATAGCGCGCGGGAGGAAATCCTGCGTACCCGCCAGCAATTGCGCGCCGTGCAGCTTGATTTGCGCCGCGATATTGAAGGGTTGGAAACGCGGCTCCGTATCCTCAATATCGCCGCCGTGCCGGTGCTGCTGACAATCCTTGCATTGGTGCTTGGTGTAGTGCGGTCGCGCAGGCGCGCGGCAGCGCGGCATTAAAGGGGGCTGGCAATATGCAACGACGTTCCCTGATTTTGCTTGGCAGCGCTGCGGTCATTGCGATGGCTGGCGCTTTGCTGATCAAGCCACCGCAGCCGCCAGCCCCACCAGCGGGCACGGGCGCGCTTGCCTTTCCGGGCCTTGCGCAACGGCTGCCCAATGCTGCACGGATTGAGGTGCGCCGTCATGATGGCGCGCTTGAAATCATCCGTCGCGGTGATGTCTGGGTGCTGCCGACCAAGGGGGATTATCCCATCCGGCAAGAGAAGCTTCGCGAATTGCTGACGGGGCTCACGGAATTGCGCCTGATGGAACCGCGCACCGGCAATCCTGAGATGTTTGATCGGCTCGGGTTAGAAGACCCAATGCGCGCGGGCGCCACTTCTACGCTGCTGCGCGTTCTGGATGCGCAAGGCGCGGCGCTGGTGGAATTGGTGATTGGCCGGCGGCGCGTGCGCACCCAAGGCAATGTGCCGGAAAGTGCCTATGTGCGGCGACCAAATGAAAACCAGGCATGGCTCGCGGAAGGGCGCATTCCTGTGGATGCCGACCCGCAGCTTTGGCTTGACCGAGACATCGCGAACCTACCGCGTGAACGCGTCCAGCGCGTGGTTGTTGCGCGCACGGGCGAAGAAGCGCTGGTGCTGACGCATAGCGGCCAGCCCGATGGCAAGCTTGCCATCACAACGCCCGCCGATGCGCCGCCCGCTGATGACATCAGCCTTGATGAGGTTTCGCGCAGCTTCGAATTCCTGACCTTCCTGGATGTACGGCGCGAAGCCGATGCGCCTGGTGAAGCGCTGGGTGAGACGCGCTTTGAATTGACCGATCGGCTGGCGATCATCGCCCGCCCGCGCAAGCAGGCCGAAGAAATCTGGGTCACACTGGCTGCTGAAGGCGATGATGAAGCGGCGCGCTTGAATGCGCGCTGGCGTGGCTGGGTCTATCAAATCGGGCAATGGAAAGAAAAAGCCATGATCCCCCGGCTTGAGGATTTGCGCCGCCAGGAAGAAGCCCCCGCCCCCCCGACTGAACCACCGATTGCACCACGGTGAGCAACGCACCGCGCGAATATCCTGACCGCCCCTGGGTTGGCATTGGCTGCATCGTGTTTCGTGAAGAAGCGGTGCTGCTTGTGCGTCGCGGCAAGCCACCGCGCATCGGCCAATGGTCTTTGCCCGGTGGCGCGCAGCATGTGGGGGAAAAGGCCGAGGAAGCCGCGCGGCGCGAATTGCGCGAAGAAACCAGCATTGAAGTGGGCCAGATGACGCTGGCTTATGTTTTTGATGCCATCAACCAGGATGAAGATGGCCGCGCGCTGTATCACTACACCATCATTGATTTCGCGGCACTTTGGCTGGATGGCGACGCCTGCGCCGGCGATGATGTGAGTGAGGTCGCCTGGGCGCTACCGCATGAACTTGTGGCTTATGATTTGACCGAGGCCGCGCATGAGGCGATTGCCGCGGCGCGGATTGCGCTGGGGCTCAGTTAGCAAGTTACCGCCGCCGCCAGCTTTCCTGTTTGCGATAAAGCGTAGATGGGCTGATGCCCAAAAACGCTGCCGCCTTGGCGATATTGCCGCCGCACAGCCGCACAGCTTCCTCAATCGCTTCACGTTCCGTGTCAGCCAAGGGGCGAATGCGCTTGGTGGATTCAACAGCACGCGGTTCCACTGGTGTGGTAGGTGGCGGGGCCGCTTGCACTTTCGGGGGTTCCGGGGGCGGAGGTGGTGGCGCGGGGGCAGGGGCGGGCTTCGCTCCACCCTCTCGCACCGTGGCGGGCAGCATCGCGGTGGTCACCACTTCGCCATCATGCAGCACCACGGCGGTGCGAATGGCGTTTTCCAATTCGCGCACATTGCCGGGCCAGGTGTGGCGCAGCAGCGTGGCGCGCGCTTCCGTATTAAAGCGCTGGAAGCGCTTACCTTCCTCGGCGGCGCTTTTCGCCAGAAATGCCTCGGCCAAAGCCAGCACATCATCGCCGCGATCACGCAGCGGCGGCAGGGGCACGGGGATGACATGCAGGCGATAATACAAATCTTCACGGAAGCGCCCGGCGCGGACTTGCTCCAACGGATCACGATTAGTGGCGCATACAAAGCGCACATCGGTTTGCATCAGCTTGCCGCTGCCCACCGGCTGAAACGTGCCAGTCTGGATGAAGCGCAGCAGCTTGCCTTGCAGCGCCAAATCCATTTCGCAAATCTCATCCAGGAACAGCGTGCCGCCATCCGCCGCCCGCGCCGCGCCCATGCGGTCCGCCACCGCGCCGGTAAAGGCGCCGCGCACATGGCCGAAGACTTCGCTTTCAATCAAATCCTTCGGGATAGCCGCGCAATTGATGGCGATGAACGGCCCCGCCTTGCGTGGTGAGATGCTGTGCACCGCCTCCGCCGCCAATTCCTTGCCGGTGCCGCTTTCACCTGTGACAAATACCGTCGCACGAGACGCGGCGGCATTTTCCAGAATACGATACACTGCCTGCATGGTGGGCGCGGCGCCGATGAAGCCCGCGAATCCCTGGCGCGGCGCGCCCGCCGCCAGTACCGCCACCTGCCGGCGCAAAGCGGCGCGTTCCATCACATTCGCAACCGTCACCGTCAGCCGTTCCGGCGCGAAGGGCTTTACGAGAAAATCCGAAGCGCCGGCCTGCATCGCTTCCACCGCCAGCGCCACCGAACCATGCGCGGTCATCACCACCACGGGCAGATCAGGATCGCGCCCGCGCAATTCGCGCAGCACCGAAAGCCCATCCCCATCGGGCAGGCGCAAATCAAGCAGCACGCCATCTGGCATGACCTGATCAGCAAATTTCAGCGCATCCGCAATGCAATGCGCGTGGCGAATATCGTAAGGGCCCGCGCGCAGATATTCCTGATAGACCGTGG
>JAPLOJ010000417.1:6521-11056 GCA_026400795.1 Alphaproteobacteria bacterium | reverse complement strand
TAATATTTGCGGAACTGCTTTTCGCCGATATTGCCGTAATAGCCCTTCAGCTTCTGCTTCGCCATCAACTGCACGCCGAAATCGGTCGGCTTTTGCTTGCGGCGCTGGCCATGCTGACCGGGGCCATATTCGCGCTTTGAGATCGGCGATTTCGCGCGGCCCCAAAGGTTCACGCCAAGGCGGCGATTGATTTTGTACTTGCTTTCGGCGCGCTTCGTCATGCGCATACCCCATCGCTGGCGCGATGGCCTTTCTTTCTATGCCCATTAGGGCCTTGTTGTCCCGGTAGTCCCAGGCCGGCTGGCCAGGGCGGGCGCGGACCCCGAAGGTCCGTCCACATTCCCGGAAGGAGGGCGGGTGTTATTCCGCGCATCAGGGCTTGTCAAACCCCGCGCCCGGCCCCATCCCCGAAGGCATGAGCGTATCCCGAGAAGAAATCCTGGTTCTTGGCCTGACGGCCGGTGTGGTAGGCAGCCTGGTGGGCGGCCTGACCCTTTATGCGGGCCTGGCCCTAGTGGTTGCTGGCTCGCACGCCGGCTGGCTGCTGGCCTTGCCGGCCGCGCCCTTGGGCGGGGGGCTTGGCTATCTTTTGGCCCGCAAGCTGGCGTCAAGATTATAGGCTAAAAATGCAAAACCGCGGATCACGGGTTTCCCCGTGCCGCGGATTGCAATCAACCACCCTGCAGGGAAGGTAATCAGAAGCCTTCGCGTTCGATCCGCTTGCGCTCCACCTTACGGGCGCGGCGCACAGCTTCCGCGGCTTCGCGGGCGCGGCGCTCAGACGGCTTTTCGTAATGGCGGCGGATCTTCATTTCACGGAAGACCCCCTCACGCTGCAATTTCTTCTTAAGCGCCTTCAGCGCCTGATCAACATTGTTGTCACGAACGACGACTTGCACGCGGCACAACCCCCTTCATGGATCGCTGGTTCAATACAAAAGACGCGCGGCCGGATGTCCGGCGCCCGTCCAGAGAGAAGGCTTCTAGCACAGTGATTCGCCGCGCCGGAAGCCCCTTTCAAGGTTTTTCAGGCTAATTATATAAAAAGCTCAATTCTATCGCGGGAATCTCATGGCCATTCTGAAAATCGCCCGGCTGGGCCACCCCGTGCTGCTGCAACGGGCCGAGGCGGTGGCAGACCCCACAGCGCCCGAGATGCGCCGCCTGGTCGCCGATATGGTGGAAACCCTGGAAGATATCGGCGGGCTTGGGCTCGCCGCCCCGCAGATCCATGTTTCCCTTAGGCTTTTTATCTGGCGCACGGCCGCTGGCGGGCATTCCGCCCTGTTCAACCCAGAAATCCAACCGCTGGGGGAGGAAACCGACGAAGCCTGGGAAGGCTGCCTTTCCATCCCCGGCCTGCGCGGCGCGGTACAGCGCCCGGCGCGAATCGCCTTTCGCGGCCAGGATATCGCCGGCACGGTGATTGAGGGTGAAGCCGCCGGGATGGCCGCGCGGGTCATGCAACATGAATATGACCATCTTGAAGGTATCCTATACCCTATGCGCATGACGGATTTGTCTCGCCTTTGGTTTGTTGAATAATTGGCCAAGTTCAATCCGCCAAAGCCCGTTGAGAGTGAAAGGCAAAAGCCATGATGGAAGCCGGACCGGATCGTGACGCGCGGGATGCCGCGCTGGACGCCATTTTGCCCCTGGTGCCGCTTTATGGCTGGCAGGGCAGCGCCATTGCCGAGGGGCTCAGGGATGCCGGCATGGCGCCGGAAGATGCCGAATGGATGTTCCCCCGCGGCGCCATCTCGGCCATTGAGGCCTGGATTGACCTGGCTGATCGGCGCATGGAAGCCGCCGGACTCGCGGCTGATTTGGCGGGCATGCGCACCCATGAACGCGTGCGCATTCTGATCAAGGCGCGGCTGGAAGCGGCAGAACCTCATCGCGATGCTCTCCGGGCCGCGCTTTCCTTGCTGGCCATGCCCTGGAATGCGCCGATTGCCGCGCGCAGCCTGGCACGCAGCGTCAGCGCCATTTGGTATGCGGCGGGCGATAAATCCGCTGATTTTTCCTGGTATACGCGCCGCGCGACTCTGGCCGCCATCTATAGTTCCACACTGGCCTTTTGGCTCAGCGGGCGCGGCGATGGGCTGGAAGCGGCGCTGGATTTCCTGGATCGGCGACTTGCTGACCATGCGCGCTTTCAGAAGGGGCTGGCGCGGTTCAAACCGCGCGCGGCCTGATCGGCCGCTTCGGTTCCCATGACGCCGGCAAGGCCCTATATGCACGCAAGGGGTCATATGCGGTGGCCGATTCGCCGCCCTTTGACGATGAGAGGATAAATATCATGGGTTTAAAGCGCTTGTTGATGGCGGCGATGCTGCCGGTTCTGCTTGCCGGCCCTGTTCTGGCGAGCACCTGCATGCGGCCAGAGGAAAGGCAGGCGGCAGATACCTGGGCCATGAACAGTTACCTGCGAGTCATCGGGATGCAGTGCAAAATCGATCGCGAGCGTATGATTGATGCGTTTCAGCCCCATAGGGGCGAACTCACGGCGGCGGCCGGTGTGATTCAAGGTTATTTCCGCCGCGCCTATGGTGGGGCAGGGCAGACCCGGTTTGATCAATACTACACCAATATTTCCCAGGATCATGCGATGGATGCGTCACGCGCGGGATCTTACTTCTGCCGCGATGCCGAAGTGATCTTGCAGCAGATTAGGGCGCTGCCCCCAGGGCAATTGGCTAAATTCTCGGTCAATCAGAACATCATCCAACCGATCTCCGCGCCGGATTGTGGCGCCGGGGCGTCCGCGCAGCGCCGGTAAGCGCCGCACATCGCAGATTCCCTCTGGCCCATTGGCAAAGCCTGGGGCATGACCATTTCTGGGTCATAACAGGGGAGTCTCCGATGTCTTCTTTCAGCCTTTCCCGGCGGCAGGCGCTGCTTGCCGCCCCAGCGCTTCTTGCAGCGCCGGCCATCGTCCAGGCGCAGCCGCGTGCCATCAAGCTTGGCATCATCCAGCCCGTGACCGGCGCGCTCGCGCAGGATGGTGAATATGGCCGCCTGGGCGCCGAGCTTGCCATTGCCGATATCAATGCCGGCGGCGGCATCAAGGCGCTGGGTGGCGCTCCGATTGAAATGGTGTTCGGCGATGCGCGCTCCACCCCCGATGGCGGCGTGGCCGAGGTTGAAAAAATGCAGGCCGAAGGCGTGCTGGCGATTGTGGGCGGCTTCGCGAGCCCCATTTGCCTCGCCGCTTCGCAGGCCGCGTCGCGCTATGACCTGCCCTATATTGTGGATGTCGGCGTGTCCGATCAAATCGTCACGCGTGGCCTGACCAATACTTTCCGCTTTGGGCCTGGCTTTGGCACGGTGACGGCGACGGCTTTGGATAATCTGGTTGCCATCAATGACGCTGCCGGCAAGCCTTCCCGCACCGCCGTGATTGTGCATGAAGATGGGCTGTTCGGGTCTGGCATGGCGCGCCTGCTGAATGCGGAACTGCCCAAGCGCGGCTTTCAGGTGCTGGAGACGATCTCTCACCCCACGCCATCGCGCGATATGTCCAATGTTGCGCTGCGCATTCGCGCGCTCAATCCCGATCTGATCATCCCGTCATCCTATTACGCGGAATTCGTGCTGCTGTCGCAAACCTTGCAGCAGCGGCGCATTCGCCCGAAGGGGATTTATTGCATCCTGAATGGTGCGGCTTCCAATTTCCGCTTCGTGCGTGAATTCCCGGAAGCGGCCAATCTGGTGATGGATTGCAACCATTGGGCCGATCCGCGCAAGGCAAAGACCGCTGATCTGCGCCGGCGCGTGGAAGCGCAGGGCCGCTTCTGGCTGTACAATGTGCCGCTGAATTATTCCGCCGTGATGCTTTTCGCTGATGCGCTGGAACGCGCTGGCCGGGCGGATCGCGCGGCGCTGATTCAGGCGCTGGCGGCAACGGGCCCGGCTTTTGATAGCCACATCATGCCCTATGGCCCGACGCAATTCGTCAATGGCCAGAACCAGGGTGGTGTGCCGGTGAATACGCAGGTGCAGAACGGCGATATCAAGGTGATCTTCCCGCGCGCCTTTGCGGACGCTCAGCCGATCTATCCCGTCACCGGCTAAGATGGGCTACCCGCCCGAAATTCTGCTGGAGGCCGTGGCAAACGGCCTTCTGATGGGGGCTGTCTATGGGCTGGTGGCTTTGGGCCTCACGCTGGTTTACGGCGTGCTGCACATCATCAACTTCGCCCATGGCGCCTTGCTGACGCTTGCCATGTACGCGGCCTATGTTGCGCATGGCGCCTTTGGGCTTGATCCTTATGTGGCGATGATCCCGCTTGCGGGCTTGTTTTTTGTGCTGGGCTATCTGGTGCAGCGCCTGGTGATTGGCCCCGCGAGCCGTGGCGATGATTCCAATATGTTGTTGGTCACACTTGGCCTTTCGATCATTATCGAAAACGCCATGCTGGCGATTTTCCGTTCCGATACCATGACCATCCGCGTGCCCTATGCCATGTCCATGGTGGAGCTTGGCGATGTGCTGCTTTCCTTTCCGCGGCTGATCGGCTTTGGCGTGACGC
>JAPLOJ010000417.1:0-6466 GCA_026400795.1 Alphaproteobacteria bacterium | reverse complement strand
TGACGCGAACCGATACAGGGCGCGCCATTCGGGCAGTCGCGAAAGAACGCACCGGTGCGGCTTTGGTAGGTATTGATGTTGCGCATATCTATGCCGTGACCTTTGGCATCGGCACGGCTTGTCTTGCCATCGCGGCCTGTCTTTTGCTGCCGTCCTTCTATGTCTCTCCGCGTGTTGGCAATGCCTTTGTGCTGGTGGCCTTCACCATTGTGGTGCTGGGCGGTATGGGCAGTGTGACAGGCGCGCTGCTGGGCGGGCTTTTCATTGGCGTGGTGGAAAGCCTGAGCGGCCTTTATTTCGGCGATAGCCTTGGGCAGATTGGCATTTTCCTGATCTTCATCCTGGTGCTGCTGCTGCGCCCAACCGGGCTTTTCGGGGCGCGCGCATGACGCTCCGCGAAACCTTGCCCATTCTGGGCTTTTTGATTGGCGCTGTGCTGGTTTCACTTTTCGTCACCAGCAATGTGGTGCTGAACTTCCTGGTCTTTACGTTGATCCTGGCGATTGCGGCGCAGGGGTGGAATTTGCTCGGCGGTTATGGCGGGCAATATTCCTTTGGGCACGCTGCGTTTTTCGGCATGGGCGCTTATGTGAGTGCCATTCTGCAACAGCGCTTTGGCGTGAATGCCTATCCGGCGGTGGCTTTCGGCATCGCCGCCGCCGCGCTGCTTGGCTACGCGATTGGCGCCATGGTGTTTCGCGCTGGGCTGCGCGGTTCGTATTTCGCGCTGGTGACGCTGGCTTTCGCGGAAGTGCTGCGCATTTTGGCCAATGCAACAGAGATCACGGGTGGTGCCGCAGGCTTGCTGATCAGCCTCAATCTCGGTGCCGGCAATCTGCAATTCGCTGATCGGTCGAGCTTTTTGATTTTGGGCGCGGTGCTGCTCGCGTTTGGCATGCTGATTACGCTTGCTTTGGAGAAAAGCCGGCTGGGTGCGCAGCTTGTGGCGGTGCGAGAAAACGAGGCAGCCGCTGCGGCGCTAGGCGTGGATATTCTGGCGGTGAAGCTCAGCGCCATCAGCCTCTCAGCCGCGCTCACCGGCGCGGCGGGCGCGCTTTATACGCAGTATTTCCTTTATATTGACAGCAATATCGCCTTCGGTACCTGGATTTCCGTGGAAGCTTTGCTGGCGCCCATCATTGGCGGTGCGGGCACGGTATTTGGCCCGCTGATTGGCGCGCTGATCCTGCAAGGCCTCAGTGAGGGCACGAAGATGCTCATCGGCAAAATCCCAGGCCTTGATCTGATCATTTTCGGTGTGTTGCTGATCCTAGTGGTGCGCTTTCCTTTGCATCGTATCCCGGGGCTTTTGGCCGCGCGCTGGCGCGGCAAGGGGACGCCATGACAGGGCAGGGCAGGGATCCCGCCTTCCTCGCGGTGCGTGATCTGACCAAGCGCTTCGGCGGGCTGACCGCAGTGTCTGAGGCGACTTTGGATGTGCGGGAAGGCTCCATCACCGGGCTGATCGGGCCCAATGGTGCGGGCAAGACGACGCTATTCGCCATGATCGCGGGCTTCGAACAGCCAAGCGCCGGCCTGGTGTTGCTGGATGGCGAGGAGATCACCGGGCGCAAGCCGCATGATCTGGCGAAGCTTGGCCTGGCGCGCACTTTCCAGATTGTGCAGCCCTTTGCTGGGCTTTCCGTGCGCGAAAACATTGCTGTCGGTGCCTTCTTGCGCCTGCCCAAGCGCCGCGATGCCCTGGCGCTGTCGGAAGAAGTAGGCCAACGCCTTGGCCTTGGCCCGCAATTGGACAAACCCGCGGCAGCGCTGACGGTGGCGGGGCGAAAGCGCCTGGAAGTGGCGCGCGCACTCGCCACCCGCCCGCGCATTCTGTTGTTGGATGAAGTATTGGCGGGGCTGAACCCATCGGAGCTTCGCGATTTTCTGCCGGTGCTCCAGGATATTCGCGCCGGTGGTGTCACCATTCTGATGATTGAACATGTGATGCAGGCGGTGATGAGCCTTTGTGAACATGTGCATGTGATTTCTGGCGGGCGTATTATTGCCTCGGGTGAGGCGGCTGAGGTGGTCGGCAATCCCGCAGTGATTGAGGCCTATCTTGGCCCTGGGGCCGCGCAAAGGTTGGCCGCCCATGCTTGAAATCAAAGCGCTTGAGGCCGGCTACGGCGAAACCCTGATCCTACGCGGCATTAATCTGAACGTGGCGGAAGGCGCGTTGGTTGCGGTGCTGGGCGCTAATGGTGCGGGCAAGACGACGTTGAACATGACCATCAGCGGTGTGGTGCGCCCGCGCGGCGGGGAAGTCCGTTTCGCGGGGCAGAGCCTGGCCGCGCTTTCGCCCCCTGAGATCGTTTCGCTTGGCCTGATCCATGTGCCGGAATGACGTAAGATTTTTCCGAACCTGAATGTGCGGGAAGTGCTGGAACTTGGTTCCTATCGCCGTGCCCGTGCCAATCGTACGCGCAATCTGGAACGCGTCTTTGGCATTTTCCCGCGCCTGAGGGAACGAACACGTCAGGCCGCCGGTACGCTTTCGGGTGGAGAGCAGCAAATGCTCGCCATCGGGCGCGGGCTGATGGCGGAACCGAGGCTGCTAATTCTGGATGAACCATCGCTCGGCCTTTCGCCTTTACTGGTCGAGGAAATGTTCGCGCTAATCCGGCGCCTGCATGCGGATGGGCTCACCATCATGGTGGTAGAACAAAACGTGGCGCAAAGCTTGGAAGTTGCGGATCAGGCGCATGTGCTGGAAAATGGCGTGGTTACGCTCAGCGGCGCGGCGCGCGACATTGCCACCGATCCGGAATTGCGCCGCAGCTATCTTGGATTGTGAGATGACCGAATCCGTATCTACGCGCCTTGATGTCGTGACCTTGGCAGTGCTGAAGGGCCGGCTTGAGCAAATCGCCGATGAGATGGACGCGACGCTTTATCGCAGCGCCTTTAACCCCATCATTGCCGAAGCGCGCGATGCCTGTCATGGCGTTTATGATGCGATCAGTGGCGATACGCTGGTGCAAGGCACTAAGGGCTTGCCGATTTTCGTCGGCGCCATGTCCTTTGCCGTGCGGTCCGTCATTCGCAAAGTGGCGGCGGAAGGCGGGCTGCAGGAAGGCGATACTTTCCTGTTCAATGACCCCTATGATGGCGGCACGCATTTGAATGATTTCCGCCTGGTGCGGCCAATTTTCCGCGCCGGCAAGCTGTTCTGCTGGGTGGCGAGTGTTGGCCATTGGCTGGATATCGGCGGCAATGTGCCCGGCAATTACAATCCGCGCGCGACAGACAGCCATCAGGAAGGTGTGCGTTTCCCGCCCGTGAAACTGATCCGCGCCTGGCAAATGCAGCAGGATATTCTGGATATTCTGGCCGCCAACTCGCGCGTGCCGCAATCCAATTGGGGCGATTTGAACGGGCAGTTGAATGCGCTCGATCTTGGTGAAAAGCGGCTGATTGAATTGCTGGATGATTATGGCGATGCGCGCATTGCCGCGGCCTTCGCGCAATTGGCAGATCGCGCGGAAGCGCTGATGCGCGCCGAAATCGCGGCCCTTCCTGATGGGCGCTATAGCTTCGATGACTTCCTGGATAATGATGGCGTGAAGGATGAGGCGCTGCGGATTGCGCTTGACCTGACCATCGCGGGTGATCGGCTGACCTTGGATATGTCGCGATCCTCGCCGCCCTGTGCGGGCCCGCTCAATATCTCCATCGCGACGACCGTCGCGGCCTGTTATGTTGCGCTGAAGCATGCTTTCCCGGATGTGCCGGCCAATGCTGGCGTGTTGCGCCCGGTGGAAGTGATTGCGCCGCCGACGACGCTATTGGGCGCGGAGGCTCCACGCCCCGTGGCAGGCTATACGGAGACCATCCTGCGCTTAATTGGCGTGATTTTCGGTGCGCTGGGCAAGGCGCGCCCTGCCACGGCAACGGCGGCACCTTTCGGCACCATCAATGCGCTGGCGCTATCCGGTCAGCGGGAAAATGGCACGCGCTGGGTGATGTTTTCCTTCTTCGGTGGTGGGCTTGGCGGCAACCCTGCAACCGATGGGTTGCATCACGCGAATAACCCGATCTCAACTGCAACAATTCCGCCGGTTGAAATTCTGGAAGCGGCTTATCCTGTAATGTTCACGCAATGGGCTTTGCGCCCGGATAGCGGCGGCGCGGGCGAACATCGTGGTGGCGTTGGCGCGGTCTATGAGATTGAGGCGCTGGCCCCAGGACGCACGGAAATAGCCTTGCTGGGTGAACGCGGGCGTTTCGCGCCCTTTGGCGTGGCGGGCGGTGCTGACGGCGCGCTCAATCGCTTCACCTGGGGCAGCGCGGGTGAGACACCGCCGATGGCGAGCAAGATTGTCGGTGTTTCCATCGGCCGGGGCGAACGCGTGCGCCTTGAAACGCCAGGCGGTGGCGGTTGGGGTGATCCCGCTGCGCGGCCCCTTCATGCCATCGCGCGCGATATCCGCCTTGGCTATGTCAGCGCCGAAGCCGCCGCGCGCGATTATGGAAGCCGCGCATCATGAACGGCGCGATTGTCGGCGTTGATGTCGGTGGCACCTTCACTGATTTGTTTCTGTTCGATCCAGCAACGGGCATTTTTCAGACCGCGAAAGTGCCAAGCCAACGCGGCGATGAGGCATCCGGCTTTCTTGCCGGCCTACGTGCGCTTGGCGGTGCTGGCGGCATGGCGGCGGTGGTGCATGGCACAACGGTTGGAACCAATGCGCTGCTGGAAAGGAAGGGAGCGAAGCTTGGCGTGATCACCACCGCTGGCTTTCGCGATGTGCTTGAAATGCGCCGCCGAGATCGCCGCCATACCTGGGGGCTGTGGGGAGATTTCCAGCCAATAGCTGACCGTGATTTGCGCCTGGAAGTGCCGGAACGCTGCCTGGCTGATGGCAGCATCCACACGCCAGTGGATATCGCCGCGGTGGAAGCAGCCGCGCGGCAATTGCTGGCCGCAGGTGCGGAAGCCTGCGCCATTATTTTCATCAATGCCTATGCCAATCCTGCCAATGAACAGGCAGCGGCGGAAGCGGTGCGGCGCATCTGGCCCAATCCGCATGTTTCGGTTTCATCAGAAATACTGCCAGAAATTCGCGAGTTTGAGCGTGCTTCGACCACGGCTCTGAATGCCTATTTGCAGCCGCTTGTCGCGGGCTATCTCGGCAAGCTGGAAGGCGCTCTTGCGCAGGAAGGGTTCGGCGGACGCTTTCACATTGTGCAATCCAATGGCGGGATCATGTCCACCGCCACGGCGCGGCGCTTTCCCGCACGCACCGCGCTTTCTGGCCCGGCGGCTGGGGTGATTGCGGCGGGTGCCATCGCCAAGGCCGCCGGCTTCAGCCATGTGATTACCTGCGATCTGGGCGGCACTTCCTTCGATGTGTCTTTGATCGCCGATGGGCAGATGGCCCTGGCTGCGCAGGCGACGATTGATTTCGGCCTGGTTATCCGTTCCCCAATGATTGAGATCACCACGATTGGCGCGGGCGGTGGTTCCATCGCCGCGGTGGATCGCGGTGGCTTGCTGCAAGTGGGGCCGGAAAGTGCGGGCAGCCGGCCGGGCCCGGTATGCTATGGGCAGGGCAATGAACGCCCTACACTGACGGACGCGAATTTGGTGCTGGGGCGCATCAATGCCGCGCGCCCAATTGGCGGCGCGCTCGCGAGCCTTGATGTGGCTGCGGCAAAGGCAGCGATTGAACGGCATGTCGGCGCAGCGCTTGGCCTGGATACCATGGCGGCGGCTGAGGCCATTTTGCGCGTTGCCAATGCGAAAATGGCCGGCGCCATCAGGCTTGTTTCCATCGAACGCGGGCTTGATCCGGCGCGGTTTGTAGCACTTCCCTTCGGTGGCGGTGGTGCCTTGCATGTCGGTGCCTTGCTGACCGAGGTCGGTCTCAAGGCCGCGCTGGTGCCGCGCTTTCCGGGTGTTACCTCCGCGCTTGGCTGCATCATCGCCGATGTGCGGCATGATCAGGTGCGCACGCTGAATCTGGATCTGGATACGCTGGATGCTGCGGCGCTTGATGCGCATCTGGTGCGCGAAGCAAGTGCCGCGGTCGCGGTGGTGCGTGATGCCGGCCTGCCGGTTGCATTACGCGGGGCAGACGCATACCGTGGCCGTGCCTTTGCCCGTGACGGTGGCAGGCAACAGCACGGACGTGACGCGTGAGATTGTGCGCGAAGCCTTTGAAGCCGCCTATCAACGCGCCTTCAGTCGCTTGCTGCCTGGGCTTCCCGTGCGCATCGTCTCCCTGCGCAGTGCCGCGATTGGCCGGCGCCCAGCTTTTGACCTCGCGGCGCTTGCGCCGGGGCCTGACGCAAGCCTGGAAAAAGCAGCGCGTGGCACGCGGCAGGTGTGGTTTGATGGCGCCTGGCATGAAGCGCGTGTTTATGCGCGGCTTGATCTGCCGCTGGGTGCGGAAATCCCAGGCCCTGCCATATTGGAACAACCTGACGCAACCGTAGTGGTGGATCCGGGCCTGGTTGCGCG
>JAPLOJ010000012.1 GCA_026400795.1 Alphaproteobacteria bacterium | reverse complement strand
AAGCGCCGCCGGCAGAATAGCCGCCGCAAGAATGGCCATCGCCAGCACCAGACCGTGCTGCGTATTGCCTCCATCAACGCAGCCTGATCGGAAAGGAACCAAGCCATGGCACATAAGAAAGCAGGCGGTTCATCGCGCAATGGTCGCGATTCCGCGGGTAAGCGCCTCGGCGTGAAGCTGTTTGGTGGGCAGACCGTGAATGCGGGTTCCATCATCGTGACCCAGCGCGGCACGAAGATGATCCCGGGCGCCAATGTCTATGCCGGCCGTCAGCACAGCCTGCATGCCGCGGTTGATGGCCGCGTGGTGTTTGAACGCAAGGGTGAAGACCGCGTGCATGTTAACGTGCAACCGCTGCCGCTGGCGGCAGAATAACCCAAACTTTCAACCTATCCCTGAAGGCGAGGGTCCCTTGGGGCCCTCGTTTTGTTTTTGGGGCCGTGATGCCCTGCGGATTGACCCATGAAGTTCCTTGATGAGGCGAAAATCTGGGTGAAGGCCGGCGATGGCGGAGATGGCGTCATCGCTTTTCGGCGCGAAAAATTCATTGAATTTGGCGGCCCAGATGGCGGCAATGGCGGCAAGGGCGGCAATGTGATCGCCGAAGCGGTCGCTGGCCTGAATACGTTGATTGATTTCCGCTACGCGCAGCACTTCAAGGCGCGCAAGGGCGGCAATGGTGCCGGGTCTGACCGTACCGGCGCGGCCAGCGACGAAGTGGTGCTGAAATTGCCTGTGGGCACGCAGATTTTCGCGGATGACCGCGAAACCATGATCGCGGACCTTGATAAGCTCGGCAAACGCGTGGTGCTGGCGCGCGGCGGTGATGGCGGCTTTGGCAATACGAATTACAAAACCTCGACCAATCGCGCGCCGCGCCGCGCCGATAAGGGCTGGCCGGGGGAAGAACGCTGGCTTTGGCTACGGCTGAAACTGATTGCCGATGCCGGGCTGGTTGGTCTGCCCAATGCCGGCAAATCCACCTTCCTGGCTGCGGTTTCTGCGGCCCGCCCGAAGATTGCGGATTACCCCTTCACCACGCTGCATCCCCAGCTTGGCGTGGTGCGCCTGAACGCGACCGAGGAATTTGTACTCGCCGACCTGCCTGGCCTTATTGAAGGCGCGGCGGAAGGGGCGGGGCTTGGCACGCGCTTTCTGGGCCATGTGGAACGCTGCAAGGTGCTGCTGCATTTGGTGGATGGCTCAGCCGCCGATCCCGCGCGGGCCTATCACACCATTCGCCACGAATTGGCCGAATATGGCCATGGGCTGGAAGATCGCCCGGAATTGGTGGCGCTCAACAAGGCCGATGCCATGACGCCACAAGCCCGCACGGCACGCGTCAAGGCGCTGTCCCGCGCGGCGGGCAAGCCCGTGATGCTGATCAGTGGCGCGAGTGGTGAGGGCGTGCCTGAATTGCTCCGCGCGCTTGCTGACATGATCGCGGCGGCGCGCTGACAGGCCGGGCTTTCGCGTGGTAAGCGCCATGACATGATCAATCCGGCCCAGCCCTGCTTCAAGGATGCCAAGCGCATTGTCGTGAAGATCGGCTCTGCGCTGGTGGTGGATAATGCCACCGCCGCGCCGCGGGCTGCGTGGCTTGCCTCGGTCGCTGCCGACATCGCGGCTTTGCGCGCGCGCGGCGCTGAAGTGGTGGTGGTGTCTTCCGGCGCCATTGCATTGGCGCGGAAGGCGCTTGGCCTGACACGGCGGCGGCTTCGGCTGGAAGAAAAACAGGCGGCGGCGGCGGTCGGGCAGATTCGGCTCGCTGGCGCCTGGCAGGAAGCACTCGCCGCGCATGGGTTGAATGCCGCGCAATTGCTGCTGACGTTGGAAGATTCGGAAGACCGCCGCCGCTATCTGAATGCGCGCGCCACGCTTGCCACGTTGCTGAACCTGGGTTGCGTGCCGGTAATCAATGAAAATGACACGGTGGCGACAGCGGAAATTCGCTTCGGCGATAATGATCGGCTGGCGGCGCGCGTGGCCGAGATGATCCAGGCCGATGCGCTGCTGCTACTGTCCGACATTGATGGTCTTTACACGGCCGATCCGCGTAAGGACCCGGGCGCGCAGCATTTGCCCGTGGTGGAACGCCTGACGGAGGAGATCATGGCGATGGGCGGCGAACCGCCGCCTGGCTATTCCTCGGGTGGGATGCGGACAAAGCTGATCGCGGCACGCATCGCAACCGGTGCCGGTACCGCTATGGCGATTGCGCTTGGCCAACGCGACCATCCGCTGCGTGCGTTGGAAGAAGGGGCGCGCTGCACCTGGTTTCTGCCGCTGCCGGAAGGCCGCAGCGCGCGCAAGCGCTGGATCGCAGGCAGCCTTGCCCCGCTTGGTGTGCTGGTGGTGGATGCGGGTGCGGCACGTGCGCTCAAGCGCGGTTCATCGCTGCTACCCGCCGGCGTGCGCGCCGTGGAGGGCGAGTTTTCGCGTGGTGATCCCGTCAGTGTACGCGATGCTGAGGGCGTTGAAGTGGCGCGCGGGCTTTCCGCCTATGATGCGGATGCGGCGCGGCTGATTGCCGGGCATCGCAGTGAGGCGCTGGAAGAAATCCTCGGCTGGCGCGGGCGGGATGAAATCATCCACCGCGACGATATGGTGCTGCTGTAACAGCCTTCTCTCCACCAGTGCGATTCTGGGTTACGGCTTCCCGGAAGCGAGCCTGCAGGCAGGCATGGCGCGCGCGCCCCATGTGATTGGCGTTGATGGCGGCAGTGTTGACCCCGGCCCCTATTACCTTGGCGCCGGCGTGCCGTTTTGTTCTGTTATGGCGATCCGGCGCGATTTGCGCCTGATGCTGCGCGCGGCAATTGCAGCGCGGATTCCGCTGATGATCGGCACCTCGGGTGGCGCAGGTGGCGCGCCGCATCTGGAACTCACCGCGCGGCTGGTGCGTGAAATCGCTGCCGAAGAAGGCTTGCATTTCCGCCTGGCGCTGATTGAAGCCGAACCGCCGAGGGTCGAATTGCAGCGCCGCCTGGCGGCAGGGCGCATCCGCCCGCTTGGCAAGCAGCCCCCTTTGACGGCCGAGGCTTTGGATCGCGCCAGCCGCGTGGTCGGCATGATGGGCCCCGAACCCTTCATGGAGGCTTTGGATAATGGCGCGCAGGTGATCCTTGCTGGCCGCGCGAGTGATCCCGCGCCCTGGGCCGCCGCTGCCATCCGCGCGCAATTGCCGCCCGCCCCCGCCTGGTATGCCGGCAAAATGCTGGAATGCGGCGCGACACCTTCCATCCCCAAGGGCCATGATTGCCTGCTGGTGACCGTGCGCGAAGATGGGGTGGAATGCGAACCGATGAACCCCATCCGGCGCTGCACACCGCTTTCGATTGCCAATCACTCGCTCCATGAAAACAGCAGCCCCATTCATCACATTGAACCAGGCGGCATGCTGGATACATCGGATTGCCGCTTTGATGCTTTGAGCGATCGTGCGGTGCGCATCAGCGGCATGCGCTGGACGCCCGCTTCCCAATACACGGTGAAGCTGGAAGGTGTGGAATTTGCAGGCCACCGCTGCATTTCAATTTGCGGCACGCGCGACCCGCTGCTGATTGCGCGCTTGCCTTTATTCCTGGAAGAAGTGCGTGGCATTGTGCGCGAAAAGGCGGCTGCTTTTGGCGTGGCCCCCGAAAGCTACGCGCTGATCATTCGCACCTATGGTCTGGATGGCGTGATGGGTGCACGCGAACCTGTGCAGCAGGTTGCAGGCCATGAGGTTGGCTTCGTGATTGAAGTCATCGCCGAAACACCTGAAATCGCTGCCGCTGTGCTTGGCATTGCGCGCACCAATATGCTGCATACGGATTTCCCGGGCCGGCTCTGCCGCGAAGGCAATATGGCCTTTCCTTTTTCGCCTTCCGATATCCCGGTGGGTCCGGTCTATCGCTTCAGCATCCATCACGTGCTGGAACTGGATAATCCCTGTGAGATTTTCCCCATCACCTATGAAGAAATCTGAGGGCCACCATGCCAAGCATCCGTGAATTGGCGCGAATCTGCAAAAGCAAGAATGCGGGGCCTTTCGATCTGACCATTGATATCGTGTTCGACGATACGGCGCTGTATCAGAAGGTGCGCGCTTCCGGCGTGATTACCGAAGCCTTGTTTGCCCGGCTTTATGGCGTGTCGGCGGATGATGTGCTGCTCACACCCTATGATGCCGCCATGGCGATCAAGGCCACATTCCCGCGCTTGGTGCCGGCAGGTGGCATTGGCGATACGGATGTTTATGGATGCCAGCAGCATGCGCCTTTGCTCGATGTTGAAATTCCTGTTTGATCTGAGGGGGCCTTTCTGATGCCGAACGCCAATCGCCAAATGACCATGGTCGCCTTTCTGCAGGCACAGAATTGTTCAAACCTGCCCGGTTCCTGGCGGCATCCTGCTTCCATGAGTGATTTTCTGACGCCCGATTACTACCAGCGCATCGCGCGCATTCTGGAAGATGGCAAATTTCACATGGCCTTCTTCGATGATCGCCTGGCGATGCCCGATATTTATGCCAATGATTTTCGCAATACTGTGGCGCATGGCGTGCGCGCAGTGAAGCTTGATCCTTTGACCATTGTGATGATGATGGCCGCTGCCACCAAGCGCATAGGACTTGGGGCGACCTATTCAACCACCTATTACGAGCCCTATCACGTCGCGCGCCTTTTCGCGACCGCGGATCTCATGACGCATGGGCGCGTGGCGTGGAATATCGTGACGTCACTCAACAATAGTGAAGCGCTGAATTTCGGCCATAGCGAGCATCTGGAACATGATCTGCGTTACGATCGCGCGGATGAATTCATGGAAGTGGTGATGGGCCATTGGGGCGCTTGGGATGATGATGCGCTGATTGTGGATAAGGAATCCGGCGCTTTCGCCAAGCCCGATGGCGTGCGGCGGCTGGATCATCAGGGGAAGTATTTCAAATCGCGCGGGCCGTTCACCGTGCCGCGTTCACCGCAGGGGCATCCTGTTTTGTTGCAGGCTGGCCAAAGCGGTCGCGGCCGCAGCTTTGCCGCGCGTTGGGGTGAGGCTGTTTTCGTGATCTATCCCAATCTGGAAAATGGCAAGAAGCAGTATCGGGAATTCCGCGCCGCCGTTGCCGCTGAAGGACGTGATCCAGATAGCGTGAAAATCCTGCCCGCCTGCTACGCCATTCCTGCCGAAAGCGCCGATATGGCTGCCGAAAAAAAGGCAGTGATTGAAGCGACCGCAAGGCCCATTGATGGGCTCACGCTGCTGTCAGAAGTGCTGAATTGGGATTTGGGCAGCAAGCCCTATGATGAGCCGCTGACGGATGACGAATTGGCGGGGCTTTCCTGGCACGGTTTTCGTGATCGCGTGATCATGCTGTCGGGCAAGAAGAACCCAAGCGTGAGGGACTTTGTGGAGGTTTCAGGCCGCGGCACCGTGCATGAACATCACGCCTTTGTCGGCACGCCGAAGCAGGTCGCGGATCAGATGGAAGAATGGTTCCATGGCGGCGCCTGCGATGGCTTTGTCATGGCCGCCACACATATCCCCGGCGCTTATGAGGATTTCGTGCGCCTGGTCGTGCCTGAATTGCAGCGTCGCGGTGTGTTCCAGAAGGAATATCCCGGCAGCACTTTGCGCGACATCATGGGCCTGAAGCGCCCGAGCGCCGCAGAATGCCGCGCCGCGGGCCAACCAAAAGGGACATAAGCCCCTTTCGCGTTTCAGCCATGCTGTAGCTGGTTGATCATGGCAATTGCCTCGGCCGGGAGCGGCCCTTGATTGATCGCAGCCACAGCGTGGTCGAGTTCCGCGATACTGGCGGTGCCCACCAATACCGTGCTGATCTCGCGCGGCATGGCGGAAAAGCGCAGCGCCAATTCAACCAAATCCTTTGCATAACCGGCCTGGATCAGCGGCAGCAGGCGCCGCGCCGCTTGCACATCCGCCGCATAACTGGCGCCAGAGGCAATGGGTTCCACTTTCGGCACGCCAAGCGAGCTGCGATCTTCCGAACCACTCAGCGCGCCACCGGCGAGGATGCGGATGGCCATCACGCCAACACCAGCCATGCCGGCGTGATGGATGACGCCACCGAGATCCGGCATCGGTGATCCTGTGGGCAAGGGTGTCACACCGCTCGGGTTCAGGATGTTGTAGGGCATTTGCGCCGTGGCGAAGCCGCCTTCATCCAAAACTCGGCGCAGCATGGCCGCATCGCCAAGCCCTGTAATGCCATAGAAACGAATCTTGCCTTGTTCGCGCAGTTTGCGGAGTGCTGGCACGGCCTGCTGCAAAATCTGCTCAGCGGTAAAATCCGGCGCCGCGCCTGCTTGGGTGATTGGTTCGTGGAGGTGAAAGATATCCACGCTATCGCGGCCAAGCCGGGCCAGGCTGGCATCAATGGATTGCGCTATGGTGCCGGCAATATCCATGCGTTGAGGCCCACGGATGCGAACCTTGGTGCCGACAATCACCTTTGTACCAAGCGCTTTCAGCGCGCGGCCCAGATTGCTTTCGGATACGCCATCACCGTATGCGGATGCCGTATCGAAATACGTAATGCCCTGGTCAATGGCGCGACCAATGGCGCGGTCCTGTTCGGCCGCGCTGCCTTTCACCATCAAGCCGCCGATGGCGCCACAACCATAACCCAAAACGGAAACACTGAGGCCGGTCTTGCCAAGGGGGCGCTGTTCCATCGGTAACTCTCCTATTACTTCGGGGCGGGACTCGGCGGCAGGGATGCCATCACCGCAAGCCATGCTTGCCCTTCCTGCGCGACAATGCGAGCCTGCCATCCAGCGCGCATAGACGCGATATTGGAGGATACGCACATGATTTCACGTCGCCTGCTATTGGGCGCGGCGGCGCCGCTGGCTGCGGCTTCCATCATCCGCAGCGCCATGGCCTATCCAGACCGACCCATCCGCATGATCGTTCCCTTCGCCGCTGGCGGAAATACGGATATCCTGGCGCGCTTGGTTGCAGGCCCCATGGCGGAACGCTTGGGCAGGCCAATCGTCATTGAAAACCGCGCCGGCGCTGGCGGAAGCCTGGGGGCGGAACTGGTGGCGCGTGCGCCAGCCGATGGATATACGCTTTTGTTCGGCGCGGGCGGGCCGCTCACAGCCAATCCTGTGCTGCAAGCAAATATTCCCTATGACGTAGAGCGTGATTTCCGCGCCATTGGCCTGGTGGGTATCTTGCCCATGATCTGCCAAGTCACAGCACGTTTGCCCGTGCGCAGCTTGACGGAGTTGATTGCGCTGATGCGCCAACGTGATGGCGCCTTGACTGTTGCAACACCTGGCAGTGGTAGCGCCGCACATCTTGCCTTGGAATTATTGATGGCCGGGGCCAATGTGCGTGCAACCCATGTGCCCTATCGCGGTGGCAGTGCCATGGTTGCGGATTTGATCAGCGGCACGGTTGATGCCGGGATGGTGGAATTGCCCTCTGCCCTGCCGCTGCATCAGGATGGCAAGGCGCCCATTGTCGCCATTGCAACACAGGCAAGATCCCCGCGCCTGCCAGGTGTGCAGACCTTCATCGAAGCGGGTCTGCCCAACTTCACTGCCGGCAGTTATGGCGGCGTATTGGCGCCAGCCGCGACGCCGGCTGAGATTATTGCCAAGCTCCATGCCGCATTGGCGGCGGTGCTGGATGAAGCCGCGACACAATCACGCATCAACGAAGTGGGCGCCATTTTGTCGAGCCCGGAACAACGCTCACCAGATGGCTTTGCGCGTTTCTTGAGTGATGAACTGGCCAATGCACGACGCGCGGTAAGGCTTGCGGGGCTTTCGCCGTCTTGAAGCAGTGTGGCCCTTCCACGCTTGCTGTCTGCAGCGAAGGATGAATATCCTTGGTCATAAAGACGCATGGGCAGCAGGCCTGTGACGTAATTTCTTGAGGGAGTAGACAACCATGCGTATCACACGCCGCGCCGCGCTCGGCCTTTTGGCAGCGCCGCCCGTACTCGCCCAAACCCGTGATTGGCCGAACCGCCCGCTGCGCCTTATCGTCCCCAGCGCCGCCGGCGGGTATGAGGTTTACGCGCGCATCCTGGCACCGCGGCTTGGCGAATTGCTCGGCCAGCCTGTGGTGGTGGAAAACAAGCCAGGGGCGAATGGCATTATCGGCATGCAGGACCTGCAGCGCAGCCGGCCCGATGGCAATACTTTCATGTTCGCCCATATCGGCGCGATTTCCATCGGCAGCAGCATCTATCCCAATATGCCTTTCGATCCCGTGGAGGAATTCGCTTCCATTTCTGTCGCAGTCACCTCGCCGCTTGTTTGGTTGGTGAACCCAACACAGCCTTTCCGGACAATGCCGGAATTCATCGCGCGCGCGCGGGCTGAACCGGGTGTTTGGCGTTACGGCAACCCATCATCGGGCAGTATTCCGCATCTGGTCGCTGAAGAAGCCAGGCTCCGCCACCAGATTGATATGCCTGGCGTGCCCTATCGCAGCACCGTGCAATCCTTGACCGCGGTG
>JAPLOJ010000403.1:16158-25918 GCA_026400795.1 Alphaproteobacteria bacterium | reverse complement strand
TTGCCCTGATTGCTGAACATGCTGTGACGCATCTCTGCGCTGCACCGGTGGTGCTGACCATGCTGATCCATGCACCGGAAGATCAGCGGCGCAGCTTCGCGCATCGCGTGGGGATTGCCACTGGCGGCGCGGCGCCGCCCTCCCCGGTGATTGCCGCCATGGAGAATCTTGGCTTCGATGTCACGCATCTTTATGGCCTGACGGAATGCTACGGCCCTTCGCTGCTGTGCGCCTGGCAGCCAGGCCTACATGAACTGCCTTTGGCGGAAAAAGCCGCCTTTATGGCGCGGCAGGGTGTGGCTTTGCCGACACTGGAGCAAGCGACGGTAATCAATACCGAAACGGGTGTGGCTGTGCCGGCCGATGGCGCGACAATTGGTGAGATTGCCATTCGCGGCAATACGGTGATGAAGGGTTATTTGCGAAACCCAAAGGCCAATGCAGCGGTTTTTGTGGATGGTTGGTTCCGCACCGGCGATTTAGGTGTGCTGCACCCCGATGGCTATATCGAAGTCAAGGACCGCGCCAAGGATATTGTGATCTCGGGCGGAGAAAATATCAGCAGCCTTGAAGTCGAAGAAACGCTCTATCGCCATCCGGATGTGATGGAAGCAGCCGTGGTGGCGCATCCAGATGAAAAATGGGGCGAAGTACCGCATGCTTTCATCACGCTGAAGCCGGGTGCTACCGAGAACCGTGATTCCATTATCGCTTTTTGCCGTGCAAACCTGGCAGGATTTAAAATGCCGCGCCACATTAGTTTCGGTCCACTGCCGAAAACTGCAACAGGCAAAATCCAGAAATTTGAATTACGCGCCCGGGTGCGCGGTGGCTGAGGCATGATGACAGAAACTCCAAAGCCCAGCGCGCTTGCTGGCCTTCGCGTGATTGACCTGACCCGCGTGGTGGCCGGCCCGCTTTGCGCGCAAATGCTGGGCGATCTGGGCGCCGAAATCGTCAAGCTGGAACGCCAAGGCAATGGCGATGATTTGCGTGCGCTCGGCCCGCCCTTTGTGCCGGGGAGTGATGACAGCACCTATTTCACCTCGCTCAATCGCAACAAGCGCTCACTCAGTCTGGATTTCACGCAACCGGAAGGTGCGGCGATCCTGAAGCGCATCGCAGCAAAGGCGGATGTGCTGATTGAGAATTTCCGCACCGGCACGCTTGCGCGTTACGGCCTGGGCTATGAGGATTTGCGCGCCATCAATCCGCGGCTGATCTATTGTTCCGTGACCGGCTTTGGCCAGGATGGGCCTTACGCGCACCGCTCAGGCTATGATTTTGTGGCGCAGGCCATGGCCGGATTGATGGAGGTGACTGGCGAAGCCGATGGCAAGCCAGGCGGTGGCCCGCAGCGTGTTGGCGTGCCGGTGGCAGATATGTTCACAGGCTTCGCCGCAACAGTTTCAATCCTGGCCGCGCTCCGGCATCGCGATCAGACCGGTGAGGGGCAATATTGCGAGGTCTCACTCTATGAGACCATGGTTTCGTTGATGCAGGCGCCGATGACTTCATGGTTGAATGCCGGCAAGTTAATGCAGCGCACCGGCAATGATGCGGTCGTGGCCGTGCCTTATGGCGTGTTTCAGGGATCGGATGCGAAATTCGTCATTGGCGTTTTGAATGATAGAGAATTTGTCAGGCTTGCCGCCGCGCTGGGCCATGCTGACTGGGCGGAGGATGATCGCTTCCGCCGCGCCCGCGACCGTGCCGCCAATCGCGATTTGCTGCTTGGCATGATGCATGATGTGCTGCGCCACAGGCCACGGGCGGAATGGTTGGCGGTGTTGGAGGATGCCAAGATTACCTCCGGCCCCATCAATACCGCCGCTGATGTGGAAGTCGATCCGCATACCAAGGCACGCGGCTTGATAGTGGAAGTGCCACATCATGCAGGCGGGCAGGTGCGGGTGCCGGCTTCACCCTTGCGGCTGGCCGCGACACCCGTTTCCTATCGCTACGGCATCCCCGCAGCTGGTGAGCATACGGATGCGGTACTGCGCGAGTTTGCCGATATGACCGAAGAAGAAATCGCCGCGGCGCGCGTTGCCGGCGTTTTGTGAGGGGGCTACACCATGGCTGGTCTTCGTTTCGATTTGCGTGATGCACCCGATGGCGCGGCGGCGCTGCGTGCTGAAGTACGTGGCTTTCTGGCGGAACACGCAGAAAATTTTACACCGGAAATCCGCGCCCGATCCTGGATGGGGTTTGACCGTGATTTCACCCGCGCTGTCGGCGCCAAGGGTTGGATTGGCATGTGCTGGCCGCGCGAATTTGGCGGCGCGGAACGCAGCTTTCTGGAACGCAATATCGTGCTCGAAGAAATGCTCGCCGCCGGCGCACCGGTGGGCGCGCATTGGATCGGGGATCGGCAATCCGGTCCGTTGATCCTCAGGCTCGGCACGGAAGACCAGAAGCGCCATTTCCTGCCGCGCATCGCCAGCGGTGAATACGCGTTTTGCATCGGCTTGTCGGAACCTGATTCGGGGAGTGATCTCGCGTCACTCCGCACCAAGGCGGAAAAGGTGGATGGCGGCTGGAAGCTGAATGGCCGGAAGATTTGGACTACCTTCGGGCATCTTTGCGATTGGATGATTGCGCTGGTGCGGACCTCTCCTGCACCCGAAGGTGGCGCACGGCATATTGGGCTTTCGCAAGTGCTGGTGGATTTGCGCGCGCCGGGGGTTTCCATTCGCCCGATCCGTGACTTGGTGGGCGAAAAGGGATTCAATGAAATCACCTTCGATGATGTGATGCTGCCAGAAGATGCGCTGGTCGGGCAGGAAGGCGCTGGCTGGGCGCAAGCCACCAGCGAATTGGCTTTTGAGCGCAGCGGGCCGGATAGGTACTTGTCGTCGCATCCTTTGCTGGAAGCAGCGATGACAACGCTGCAGCAGGATGGCGCTGCGGCGCCTGCGCTCGGCCGGCAAGTTGCGCGGCTTTGGGCGCTGCGCAATATGTCCGTCGCGGTAGCCGGCATGTTGGAAGATGGGCAGGACCCGGTGCGGCAGGCAGCGCTGGTCAAGGATTTGGGCAATGATTTCGAACAGGCTTTGCCCAATGTGGTGCGTGATCTGATCGCGACCGAGGACATGCCAGAGGATATGCGCCGGATGCATGCCTATCTGACGCAGATTGTGCCGACCTTTTCCTTGCGTGGCGGCACACGGGAAATCATGCGCGGCATTATCGCGCGCGAATTGGGGCTGCGCTGATATGGCAAGCGAAATCGCAACGGAACTCGCCGAACAGGCGGATCGCGCGCTGACGGATGCGGCGGATGTCGCGGTGCTGCGCAGCCTGGAAGCGGGCGCCTGGCCGGCTACCACCTGGGATGCCATGGCGGCACTCGGCCTGAATGGCGCGCTGGTTTCGGAAGATGCGGGCGGTGTTGGGCTGGGCTTCAGCGATGTGGCGCCTTTATTGGAAGTGTTGGGCCGCCACGCCGCGCCCGTGCCGCTGGCGGAGAGCATTTTTGGCAATGCCTTGCTGGCAGCGGCGAGCATCACGCCGCCCGAAGGCGCGCTGAGTTTTGGCAGCCGCAATGGCGCCATTCCCTGGGGGCGGCATGCTGGCCATGTTGCGCTGCTCGATGGCGCGCGCATTGCGCTTTACCCGGCGGCGGCGCTTGCCTGGGAAGGAGGTGGCAATATCGGCCATGAAGCGCGTGACCGGGCGCGTATCATCGGCGCACCCATCGCGGAAGCGGTTTTGCCCAATAGCTGGGGCGCGGAAGCGGGCTTGCTCTGCACCGCGCTGATGCGCTCAGCGCAGATTGCCGGCGCCATGCAGGCGGCGCTGGCGCTGGCGGTAGATCACGCTAATACGCGCAAGCAATTCGGCCGCCCGATTGGGCGCTTTCAGGCCGTGCAGCAACAATTGGCGGTCTTTGCGGCCGAAACCTCCGCCGCATCGGTCGCCGCTGCTGCGGCAGCCCGAGCTGTGGACCGGCGCGGCCTGGCAGCAGCAGCCTTTGAGATCGGTTGCGCCAAGATCACGGTGGGCGAAGCCGCCACGCGTGGTGCTGGCATTGCGCATCAGGTTTTTGCCGCCATGGGCATTACGGAAGAACATCAGCTGCATCACTTCACGCGCCGGCTTTGGTCCTGGCGCGAAGAAGGCGGCAGTGAAGCCTTTTGGGCCAAGCGTATCGGGCAGGAAGCGCAAGCCCTGTCTGGTGCTCTCTGGCCCTTCATCACCGCACGCGAGGAGGAAATCATCCCATGACCCCATTCCTGAATATCGAACGTGATGGCGGCATCGTCATCCTCACGCTCAACCGTCCCGAAAAACGCAATGCGATTTCCACGCGCGCAGAATGTGAGGAAGTGGAAGCCGCCTGCCGCAGCTTGTCGCGTGATGATTCTGTGCGCTGCGTGATCGTGACCGGTGCCGGTTCTGCGTTTTGTGCCGGCGGTGATCTGAAGGGTATGCGCGATAAAACTGGCATCACGGGTGGTGGCACGGGGGCAGAAATCCGCGAATCCTATCGCCGTGGCATTCAGATGATTCCGCTGGCGCTTTATGAATTGGATATTCCAACCATCGCCGCCGTGAATGGCCCGGCCATTGGTGCAGGGCTTGATCTGGCGTTGATGTGCGATATTCGCGTCGCCAGCGAAAAGGCGCTTTTTGCCGAAAGCTTTGTGAAGGTTGGCATCGTACCCGGTGATGGCGGGGCTTATTTGCTGCCGAAAGTGGTTGGCATGTCCAAGGCTTTGGAATTGTCGCTGACGGGCGAAACCATTGGCCCGGCGGAAGCGCTGGCCTGCGGCATGGTTTCCAAAGTCGTGGCGCCGGAGGCGCTGTTGGACGCGGCGCGCGCCATTGCGGCGAAAATTGCGGCAAACCCGCCGCAAGCAGTGCGGCTGACCAAGCGGCTTTTGCGTGAAAGCCAGCACACGCGGTTGTCCACACTGTTGGAAATGTCGGCGGCTTATCAGGCGCTGGCGCATGGCACGCGGGACCATCGTGAAGCGGTAGATGCCATGCTGGAAAAACGCGCGCCGAGTTTCGAAGGCCGATGAAGGCTTGATCTAAGTCAAGCGGGGCGGGGCCGTAGCATAGTAAAAACGTAGCTGGACCTTATCGAGGGAAGGCTGCGATCATGACCTTGTCCCCCCAGAACTTCAGTGCCCATGCCATTTGGGACTATCTGAATGGCAAGAAGCGCGCCGAGGAGGCCGCCGAACAAGCCGAAGCAGCTGTGCAGCGCGCGGAACAGGCCAAGCTGCGCGAGGCCTTTGAGGGCCGCGAAGTCGCGCCTGATGCGCTGGAACGTATTGCTACCCTGGTGCGCCGCGCCGTGGATGCCGGCGAAAAAGAGGCGCTCGTGATGCGCTTTCCGTCCGAATGGCTGCCCGATCAGGGGCGGTCCATCACCAGCCACGACCCTGCTTGGCGCCAAAGGCTCAGCGGTTTTCCAAAGCGCGCCTATGAATTTTATGAACGCGAATTGGCGCCGCGCGGCTTTCAGCTGAAAGTCCGAATCATTGATTGGCCCGGGGGAATCCCAGGCGATGTTGGGTGGTCCCTGAGTTGGAAGCACCCGGAGGAGGAATAAGCGCTGGTCACACCCTAGAGCGTGTTGCGTTCACATAGGTTCACGCAACCCGCTCTACATCGTTGTTTTTCGAGCATCTTCACACGTTCAGATGATGCCATCTGAACGTGATCTGCTCTAGAAGGAGAAATGGCCTTGGCGAAAAAAGACTCCACACATGCTGTCCGCGTGGCGCCTGATCGCCACTCATCAGATCGAAAGCCCGGACCCGATACGCCCTTCAAGCCGGATGGAAAGCTGAGGCGCAAGACTTATGAAAAAGCGCTATTCAATCTGCATGTGGAATTGGTGAAGCTACAGGAATGGACCAAGAAAACAGGCGCGAAAGTCTGTATCCTTTTCGAAGGGCGTGATGGCGCAGGCAAGGGTGGTACAATCAAAGTCATCACGGAACGCGTGAGCCCACGTGTCTTTCGCGTTGTTGCGCTACCCGCACCAACGGAACGCGAAAAATCACAGCTTTATATTCAACGCTACATCCAGCATTTGCCGGCCGCTGGTGAAATAGTGATCTTTGATCGGTCCTGGTACAATCGCGCCGGTGTCGAAAAAGTAATGGGATTCTGCTCGGATGAGGCGGTAAAACGCTTTCTGGAAATGGCGCCCGCGGTGGAGCGCGTCTTCATCGAATCCGGTATTATTCTGCTGAAATATTGGCTTGAAGTCAGCCCGGAAGAGCAGACCAGGCGTCTTGAAAGCCGCATTCAGGATGGACGAAAGCTTTGGAAGCTCTCGCCCATGGATTTGAAATCCTATAGCCGTTGGTATGATTATTCACGCGCGCGCGATGCCATGTTTCAAGCAACGGATACTGCCTGGGCGCCATGGTATGTGGCCATGTCCGATGACAAGAAACGCGCGCGGCTGAACATCATCAGGCATATGCTGAACCATATTCCCTATGAGGCGACAAAGCCGGAAAAGATCAAGCTGCCGAAGCGGCAAGACGCTGGGGATTATCGGGAGCCTGATTATCCCTTCAAGATTATCCAGGACATGCTGGCGGTGGGGGCGGTATCGCCCGCCAGGCCATTACGGCCGCAAAATTGATATTGATCAAGTCGCGGCGCGCTATTCATGCCTATCCTTTCTTCCTTAGGATGGATAGGAGGCTTCGATGAAACTCTGCGATATTCTTGTACATGTTGATCAATCGCCGCGTGCGCAGATGCGGCTTGATATCGCGGCTGCGCTGGCGCGCCAGCATGGTGCGCATCTGACTGCGCTACAGGTGATTGATGTCGCAATGCCCGTGATGGCGCTGGGCGATGGCGGCGGTGGTGCTGTGATTGCTGAATTGATGGAACAGATGCGCCAATCGGCCTTGGCCGCCGGCCTGAAGCTAAAGACGGCTTTTGAAGCCGCGCTGGCACGTGAGGGCATTATGGGTGAATGGCGCCAGGTGGAAGGCACCACGCCGGAAATCCTGGCGCTGCATGGCCGTTACGCTGACCTGTTGGTGCTCTGCCAGGATGATCCGGAAAGCGATAGTGCCGGGCTTTTGGAAGCGGTGGTGTTCGATTCTGGGCGGCCTGTGTTGGCCATTCCCTTCGCTGGCAATTTTAAATCTATCGGCAAGCGCGTGCTGGTTGGCTGGAATGCAAGCCGCGAAGCCTCTCGCGCGCTGCATGATGCCTTGCCGTTGATTGCCAAGGCAGAAACCGCGACTGTCTTCCTGGCCAATCCCAAGCGAGGCCTGGATGGGCATGGCGAAGAACCGGGCGCTGATATTGCTCGGCATCTGGCGCGCCATGGGATGAAGGCGGAAGTTGCCAAGGCGATTGCGGATGATGTGCCGGATTCAGCGCTGCTGCTTAACCACGCGAGCGACATGGGTGCGGATTTGCTGGTGATGGGCGCTTATGGCCATTCGCGCTTGCGTGAATTCATCCTGGGCGGCATGACACGCAGCCTGCTGCGCGAAATGACCGTGCCGGTGCTGCTTTCCCATTGAAATTTCAGGACCGTCGGCGAAAAATCACGCAAAGATTATTCGCCGGCATCGCTTCCACTACCGGCGCGGCGAAACCTGCCGCGCTGGCGATCTCAGCAACTACTTCAAGGTCACGCACACCCCATCGCGCATCCTGGGCGCGCAGGCTGCTATCGAATTCCGCATTGCTGGGTGTGGTGTGCTGCCCGCCCTGCTTGAAGGGACCGTAGAGAAACAGGAACCCATCGCGCGGTAAAACCCGCGCTGCGCCGCGTATAAGCGCTGCTGACGCCTCCCACGGCGCGATATGGATCATGTTGATGCAGAGTACCGTATCGGCTTTCTGCACCGGCCAGGCATCAGCCATTACATCCAGCGCCAAGGGCGGCAGAAGATTGGCAGGCTGTGCTTCGGCCCGCCAGGCCGCGATGCTGGCAAGGGCAGCCGCGTCTGGGTCAGTCGGCTGGAAGCTAAGCGCCGGGAAATGTGCGGCGAAATGCAGCGCGTGTTCGCCGGAACCACTCGCGATTTCCAGGACCAGACCTGAAGTAAGCAAATGGCGCGCCAAGACTTCCGTGATGGCAGCCTTGTTGCGTGCTACCGCAGGCGCGAAACGGCGGGCGTCTTCTGTGGGCAGGTTCATAACACAGCAATCAGGCAATGCATTTTTCCAGCTCCACAAGAAGGCCCTTGGAAATAATCTGGTTCAAGGAGCTGAAGTACTCCTGATAGACATCAAGAACTTTCCGCTTGCGCTCGAGCACTTCCTGATCCGTAAGTCGCTTCAACAGCGTGGTAAAGGGCGCGATTTCGTCTTCCCTTGGCCTGAGGCTGCAGGAAGACCAATCAATCAGGCGATCAAAGGGAAGCACCCAATTATCCGAAAGAATGATGGGAATGCAGCCAAAGGACATGGCTTCCAATAAGCGATAGGAAAACAGGGCATCGCCCCTCGGGATAAATGCAAAATCGGCGCTTTCCATCATAGCGCGATATCGTTCATCAGCGCGGCCCGCGGTGGCATCAAGTTTCAAGCCATCGTGCTGAGAAGCTTCGATGATCTGGATCAGAAATTTTTCACCATCGTGGTACTTCTGCAGTGAGGCACGTACGGGATGCGAAAGTACGCCCTGGAAACTGCCCAGATACCGCCGACGACCTTCTGCCCGATAGTCCCTACCAGACACCTGAATTGGAAGGGCCGGCAGCGAAACGCTGCGTGGATTGAGTGAGCGATCAAGTTCTGAAAGGCAACCATCCGCAACAAGGATATTGCGGTGTGCGCGCAGCATGGTCGAAACTCGGACGAACGGGTTCATATTGATGATGAGCACGTGATTCTGGGGGTGGGAGCGCGCCCAGGCGATGATGCTATCATAATATCGCTTCAGCGGACCATTCGCCGAAACATCATGACCCATGCCACGCGTATAGCTGGATGCCCTATCACGATAGCGTGGCCAGTTGGTCTCCATCGCCATATCTTCCTGCGGCAGGAAGATGGTGCGCGTACCCGTCGCAGGCAGCGCTCGGACTGCAACCAGCAGCTTTTCCCAGAAGACTGTGCGCGGCATTTCCGGATCTTCTAGGATCAGCGCTACGCGAGGCATTTTGCTTCCTGCTCGCAAGTGGTCAACTCAGGCCGCCTGGGCGCGAAACCGCGCCAGCGTGCCGCCGCGCAGAACGGCACTTGGCAGGCGCCGATCCAGGATACGTTCCGCGAGCCTGCCCGCTTCCACCAGCGCTTCCAGATCAATGCCGGTTGCAATGCCAAGTTCCGCGCAGAGCAGCGCCAATTCCTCGGTCGCGATATTGCCGGGCGCGCCTGGTTGGCCGGCAAAGGGGCAACCGCCCAACCCGCCCACCGCGGCATCAAAGCGCGCCACCCCCATCCTCAGCCCCGCCATGGCATTGGCAATGCCTAACCCGCGCGTGTCGTGCAGATGGAGCGCCAGACGCAATTCGGGCCAGCGGTTCCGCACTTCGCCCACCACGGCTTCAATCTGGCGTGGATTGGCCCAACCCATGGTATCGGCCAGCGTCAAATCCTGAATGGTGACGCCGGCTTCCGCCGCAATCTCCAGCCCGTCCGCCACGGCTGCCATCACCTGCGCGGGAGAAACATCGCCCGCATAATTGCAGCCAAAGGCCGCTTGCAGCCCAATGCGCGTTACCGGCACGCCGGCTGCGATATGCGCGGCGGCTCGTTTGCGCATGGCTTCCATCTGTCCCGCACGATCACGGTTCACATTCTTCAGCGA
>JAPLOJ010000403.1:0-16152 GCA_026400795.1 Alphaproteobacteria bacterium | reverse complement strand
AAGGCTGATGGACCCAAAAAGATGCAAGCGATCCTTGAAGGTAAGCGCGCGATCCAACCCCGCCGCATTGAACCACAATGCGGTGTAGTGAATATCAAGTTTGGGCGTGAAGCCCGCGACAACCGCTTCCGCATCGGCCCAGCCCGGCACAAGTTTAGGTGAGACAAAAGACGCCACCTGAATGTGCCGCAATCCGGTTGCCGAAAGCGCGTCAATCAGCGCCATTTTTTCAGCGCTTGGGATCGGGTTTTTCTCGATCTGAAAACCCTCACGCGGGCCTTCCTCGGCAATATCCACCTGGCACGGCAAATCGGACATGGGCTGCTTCCTTCTTTGCCCACACCCTATCGCAGCATCACGCGGCCGTGAATGCTTAGGCGCTCAGGCCGCGTCCTGCCCCTCGCCAGTGCCAAGGGCGATCAGCGCGCCTTCATTCAGCATTTCAATGCCGCTGTGGCCATGCAGGCAAATCAGATTACGCCGCCGGAAGACGGAAATGGCACGGCTCACGGTTTCCAGCGTCAGGCCAAGGAATTCGCCAATATCTGCGCGGGTTGCCGGCAGGTCGAAGACTGGCCCCTTATGCCCGCGACGGCGCTGAGCATCTACAAGTGAGAGCAGAAAGGCGGCCACGCGTTCTTCCGCCGTGAAGCGGCCAAGCGCCATGATGTGTTCCTGGCTTTGCGCCAATTCCCGTGAGCAAAGGTCCAGAAAGCGTCGTTCCAGCAACGGGTAGCGGCGGAATAACTGTTCCAGCCGACGTCTTTCCATGCGGCAGACCATACCATCGGTCAGCATTTCGGCGCCAAAGGCGTGTTCTTCCGAAGGCGTGAAGCCCAGAATATCGCCAGAGAAGCGAAAGCCAATCGCGGCCTGCCGACCATCCGGCAGAACGCGCATCAACCGCGCCGTGCCATCCGTCAGCGTATAGACATAGCGCGCTTCATCACCCTGGTGGAAAATCGGCGCCCGCGCTTCCAGCGACACCCTTTCGCTATCTGTGGCCATGTCATCCAGTGTGGCGGCGTCCAAAGGCGCGCAAAGCCCAAGGGACCGGGAACCGCATTTCACGCAGGTATCGCCGTCAGCCCCAAGGCCATCCATCATCGAACGGGTGACATCAAGCGGATTCATCATTGTTTGCTTCCTCGCTTCGCCTTCATGGCATGGACCTTTGCGTGGGTCCCAGCGTTTTGATTATTCTCTACTTTTTTTTGTTCTTTATCAATAAAAATCGGTAGTCACTCGGGTATGCTGGACACAGTCTCGTCATGGGAGAAGGCTTTCTCTTGCACAACCCATGGCGGCTACTGGAGAGGAAAAAATGGCCTTATCAGTCAGGGTTTGCGGCGCGGCACGCACCGGCCGCTTTCTGGTGGATTGCGGCATGTTCCAGGGGCCGAAGACGCTGAAATCCCTGAATTGGGAGGAGTTTCCCTTCAACCCGCGTGAAATTGACGCGCTGCTGCTGACGCATGCGCATATTGACCATTCCGGTTTGTTGCCTAAGCTGAAGGCGGCTGGCTTTCGCGGCGTGATCCACGCCACGGCGGCGACGGCGGATCTGTGTGCTGTCATGCTGCCGGATTCCGGCCATGTGCAGGAAATGGAGGTCTCGCAGCTCAATCGCCGCAACCGCCATCGGGGGCGCGCGCCGGTACAGCCGATTTATACGGTGGAGGATGCGGCAGCAGTGCTTTCGGCCTTTCGCGCGGTGCCTTTTGGGCGCTGGGTGGAACCCGTGCCGGGCGTACGGGCACGCTGGTGGAATGCAGGGCATATGCTGGGCTCGGCTTCGATCGAAATCGAATGCGCTGATGGCAAGGATGCGCCGGTGCGCGTGTTGGTCTCGGGAGATTTGGGGCCAGATTGTTCGGTATTTCATCATGAATCCGAAGCGCCAGCCGCGCTGGATCATGTGTTTATGGAAAGCACCTATGGTGATGAGGAAAAGCCCTGCGTGGACCATGTGGCGCGGCGCGAAAAGCTTGCAGCCATTGTGCAGGAAGCGGCGAAGCCGGATGGTGTGCTGCTGATCCCAGCCTTTGCGGTAGAACGCACCCAGGAAATCTGCTGGGATTTGGTGACGCTGATGCAGGCAGGCACTATTCCGCAAGTGCCAATTTTCATGGACAGCCCGCTGGCGATCCGCGCAACGGAAGTATTTTTGGAACATGCCGCAACGCTGGAAAATGGTGACTCCGTGCGTCGTGCCTTGCGTTCCCACTTGATCCGCCCAACGGAAAGTGGGGAAGCGAGCCGCCGCATTGCGGAAGCCGAAGGCTTTCACATCATCATTGCGGGTTCGGGCATGTGCGATGCCGGGCGCATCCGGCATCATTTGAAGCGCTGGCTCTGGAGCCCCGCCGCAACGGTCATGCTGACAGGTTATCAGGCGGAAGGCACGCTCGGCCGACTGTTGCAGGAAGGCCAGCAGGAGGTTCGCATTCAGGGCGAGACCATTCGCGTATCAGCGAAAATCACCGAGATGCGTGATTTCTCCGGCCATGCTGATGCAACTGAATTGGCGCGCTGGCTCGCCGCGCGCGGGAAGGTTTTGGGCGGCGTCTTCCTGGTGCATGGCGAAGCGCCGGCGATGGAAGCGCTGGCCAAGCGCCTGACCGAAGGCGGGATTGCCGCCGCGGACCAAGTGATCATGCCGGTGCTGGATGAGGGTTGGGCGCTGCCTAAGGGTGCACGCCCGAAGCGCCTGGAAAGCAAAGGCCGCCGCGCTGATCCGGTGCGCAGCGTCAGGCCGGATTGGCATAATCAGCGCGCGGCTCTGATGTTGGCGATTGAAAGTGCGACGGAGAACGCGCGGGATGACGCGGCCCGCGAAGCCATGATGCACAAGCTGCGCGCGGTGCTGGAGGCAGGCTGAAACTCAGCTTGGCCCGACGCGCGCAGCCTTGCGCCAGTTCCACAGAATGACTGGCAGCGCCAAGACCGCGCCCGCCAAGGTCATTTGGATATTGGGCGAAATCATCAGCAGTGCGGACACAACAAGCAATGCTTTCGCGCCAAGCCCCATATGGGTGAAGGCATAACCGGTGGTGCCAATCCCCAGCAGCAGAACACCAAGCGCACAGGTGCTGGTGGTAATGAAGAAATCGGCCCAGGTGAAACCATCCACCATGATCAGCATGGCCGGCGAATAGGCGAAAACAAAAGGCACTGTCGCCTTCGCCAGGCCAAGACGGAAGGCTGTATTGCCCGTCTTGAAAGGATCAGCCCCTGCAATGCCGGCGGCGGCATAGGCCGCGATACAAACTGGCGGCGTGAGATCCGCAAGGACGCCGTAATAGAGAATGAACAAATGCGCAGCCAGCGGCGGGACGCCAAGCTGAATCACCGCCGGCGCGGCAATGGCGGCCAGCACGATATAAAGCGCGGTTGTCGGAATACCCGTGCCCATCGCAATGCACACCAGCGCCACGAAAAGCAGCGTCAGAAACAGCGTTAGGGATTTCATATCCACCACGCTCTCTGGCAGGATGGACAGAAGCGGCGACAGCCAGGCGGCCAATGATGCTGCGGCTTGCGTGACCATGAAGCTTACGCGAAAGCCTGCGCCGGTCAGCGTGATCACGCCCACCACAACACCAACAGCCGCCGCGGCGGCGCCAACCGCAATGGCGTAGCGCGCGCCGATATCGAATGAGTCCCACAAATCGCGCGGCGTCAGCCGATGGCGTGGGTTGAGAAAGCCAACGACGATGCAGGCCGTAATACCGTAGAACGCTGCGAGATATGGCGTATTTCCCTGAATGATGGCCCAAAGCAGCAGCACCAGCGGAATCATGGTGGGCCAGCCTTCGCGGAGCGTCTTACCGAAGCGTGGAATTTCTTCGGGCGGCAGCCCCTTCAGGCCGAATTTCTTGGCCTCAAAATGCACCTGAACAAAGACACCCCAGAAATGCATGAAGGCCGGCACGGCAGCAGCGATCAGCAGCGTTGTCAGCGGGATATTCAGGAATTCAATCATCACAAAGGCCGCAGCCCCCATGATGGGCGGCGTGATCTGCCCGCCAGCACTGGCAGCGGCTTCCACCGCGGCGGCGAATTGCGGGCGATAGCCAACGCGTTTCATCGCGGGAATGGTCAGCGTGCCGACCGTGACAGTATTGGCAATGGCCGAACCGCTGATCATGCCAAATAGCGCAGACCCGAAAACCGAAACCTTGGCAGGCCCGCCCGCGAAACGCCCCGCGGCGATGGAGGCCATGTCAATGAAAAACTGCCCCAGCCCCATGCGGGTGGCGAGTACGCCAAACAGCACGAAGTGAAAGACGTAAGTCGCAACAACCATCACTGGAATGCCAAATATGCCTTCCTGCGTCAGGTAGATATGGCTGATGAAGCCAGCCCAATCGGCGCCAGGATGCGCCAGCACGCCTGAAAGGTGATTGCCCCAAAGCCCATAGGCGACACAGATCAGCACAATGATCGGCAAGGCCCAACCCATACTGCGGCGCGCCGTTTCCAGCGTCAGCACCAGCATCAGCGTACCCATGATCACATCATTGGTATTCGGGCTGCCGATACGGAAAGTCAGATCATCAAAAACCAGCGGCAGATAAAGACAGGCCGCAACCATCACGGCGGCGAGTATCCAATCATACCAGGGCACGCCACCAAAGGCTGGCCCTGGTATGCGGGGGCCAGCAGGGAACATCAGGAAAATCAGCCCGAGCACGGCGGAAAGATGGATCGCCTTGTGCCAATGCTCGGTCAGGATACCGAAGCCAGCTGTGTAATAATGAAAAACGGAAAGCGCCACGAGCAGCGCCGGCACCAGCCAGGCCGCAAAGCCCGACAGCGTGCGAAAGCGCATTTCCGCATCATAGGTACGTTCAAGCTCCGCCGCGCGGGCCAGATCAACCTGGCGGGCGGCTTCGGTCTTTTCGGTCACTGGATAAGGCTCAGCGGATCAGGCCGGCTTCGCGATAAAAGCGCTCTGCCCCGGGATGAAAGGGCACCACGCCGCGGCCACTGATCGCCTCTCGCAGCACAATCTCCTTGCCCTTGGCGTGGCCGCGATCCATCAGCCCGCGGCTTACATCAGACCAAAGCGATTTGGTGATGGCATAAATAAGCTGTTCAGGCACACTATCGCGCACCAGCCATAGCGCGCCAACCGTGAGGGTGGGTGTATCGCCTTCCAGCCCTTCATAGGCACTCGCTGGGATAACGCCAAAGCTATAGAAAGGTGCGCGTTCGATCACGCGTTGGCCTTGCTCACGCGGGATAGGCAGCATGCGGCAGCCGGTGCGGCTGCAGAATTCGGTGATGGAAGAAGCCGGGTAGCCGGTGACCGTCAGCGCCGCATCCATATTGCGGTCCTGCATGCGTTCCACGCCTTGCTGTTGGCTTAGATATTCTGCGGTATATTCACGGCCCGCGCGCAACCCATGCGCTTCCAGAATCAATTCCGAACCGATGCGCGCGCCGGAAGCCTGCAAGCCGATGGCAATGCGCTTGCCGCGCAAATCTTCAAAGCTGCGGATATTGCTATCCTTGCGGACCGTCGCGTGAATATGTTCCGGAAAAAGATGGGCCATGAAGCGCACGCGATCCGTCTTGGCGCGGCCTTCAAACAGCCCCGTGCCAGTAAAGCCCCAATGCGAAATATCGGATTGCACAAAGCCGCTTTCCGCATTGCCCGATTGGATCAGATTGATGTTTTGCAGACTGCCCTGAGTTGCCTGAGCCACCGCGACCAGCCCTGACACGCCGGCCGTGCCACCACCTTCGCCACATGGCGCGCCAGGGGGGCAGGAAATCGCATTCGCCAGCACACCACCCACCGGATAATAGGTGCCGCCGGCGCTACCCGTACCGATGCGGAAGAATTGCGGCGCCTGGGCCTGTGCGAAGCCCGGCAAGGCCAGGCCAAAAACAGCCACGGCGGCAAGAAGATGTTTGCGTTTCAGCATGGAAGCCTCCCGTTGGATATCAAAGCTACGGGGATGCTAGACGCGCCTGCTCAGCACGTAAACCAACTGCGATCAGGCTGCAGCCAAGCCTCGCCGCCAGCGTTGCAGCAGAAAGACCATCAGCGCGAATTGCAGCAGGTTGAAGCCAATACCCGCCCACCAGGCGGCCGCGTAGAAGCCAAGCCAGTCATAGATATAGCCCGCAAGCCAGGCGCCGGCCGCCATGCCCGATAGGCTCAGAAACAACAACGTCGGCACGCGCCAATGCGCCTCAGACGCCGGAAATAGCGCGCGGAGCGTCAGCACATAAGCGGGAATGATGCCGCTGAAGCCCAGCCCATACGCGGCAGCAACGAAGAACAGCCCGGCCTCATTCTGGGTTGCCAGAAAGCCGAGCATTCCCAGGATTTGCGCGAGCGATCCAAAGACAATCGTCCATAACCCATCGATCTTATCCGAAAGCCAGCCCCAGAATTGCCGCGCCATGAAGGCGGCGAAGGTCAGTACCGAAAGCATGAGCGCACCGCGCGATGCGGTAATGCCAAGATCACCACAAAACGCGACAAGATGCGAGGCCGGCATGGCCATTGGGATACAACAAAGGAAGGAACAGAAAGCCAGCAGGAAGAAGGCCAGATTGCCATTCATGCCAAGCACGCGGGCACCTGGCTTCATTTTCTCAGCAAAATTGCCGGTGGTGGGTTGCGCCGGGGGTGGGCGCAGCACCAGTGCAGCAAGCGGCACCGCAATGGCCGCCACCAAAATCCCATAACCAAACATGGTGCGTTGCCAGCCATAAATGGCGATGGCGCGTTCAAATATCGGTGGCCACAAAAACCCCGCGACATATTGGCCGGAAGCGACCAGCGCGAGTGCTGTGCCTCGGCGCCGGTCAAACCAAAGCGAGACATAAGCAAGCATCGGCGGGAACAAGGCACCATTGCCAAACAGGCCAACGCCAATCCCAAGCCCCACCAGCAGCGACCAGCTTTCCCCGAAGGAGGCGAGCATCAACCCAAGCGCCACGGAGACGCCGCCAATCATCGCGACCAGTTTTTGGCCGAAGCGCGCAACCATCACGCCGCAGACCATGCCGCCAATGGCGGTACCGAAATAAGCAAGCGAATTGGCAAGCGATGGCAGGGACCGGCCGGAACCAAAATCCTCAGCGATTTGCACCAGGCCAACGACCACGGTGATGGGGCCGCCAGCGGCGAGCGAGAGCATGGTCACCGCTGTCATGGCGACAATCCAGGAATAGCGCGTCTCAATACTGCCCTGATGCGTTCCGGCCACGCGCTGTTTCCCCACTTCTTCTGGCCGTACAGTCCCCGAGGCAGCGCCGCACCGCAAGCCCCGCCATTGCGGTAGCCCCCTGGTTTATGCTGATCTTGGGGCAGGAGGCTGCCATGCTGATGATGCTTGCCCTGCTCGCCCTTGGTCCCTGCCTTGAAGCGCCCGCCATGCCCGCGCCGCAGCAAAGCGAAAACCCAGCGCCGCCGCGCCCGGACCAGACCATTCCGCGCCCACCGCGTAGCTGCACCCCGCCTGCGCCGCCCACAAGCTGATGGCGCCACCCATTGTGATCCTGACCGGCGCGGGAATCTCCCGCGAATCCGGGCTCGCTACCTTTCGCGATGCCGATGGCATTTGGGCGCGCCACAGGATTGAGGATGTGGCAACGCCGCAAGCCTTCGCGCGCAATCCGGATTTGGTGCAGGGTTTTTACAATTCACGCCGCGCGCAGTTGCGTGATCCCGCCATTCTGCCAAACGCGGCACATCTTGCCCTGGCGCGGTTGGAAGCCGCCTGGCCCGCGCCTGTCACGCTCGTGACGCAGAACATAGATGGCCTGCATCGGCGCGCGGGATCGCGTAATGTCATTGCCATGCATGGCGAATTGCTGAAGGCGCGCTGCCTTGCTTGTGGCGGCGTCAGCGAATGGGCGCAGGACATCACGCCGCATGCCGCCTGCCCCGCTTGTGGTGCAACGGGGCGGCTCCGCCCGCATGTTGTCTGGTTCGGCGAGATTCCGCTGGAGATGGAACGCATCGAAGCCGCACTGGATGAATGCGGCATGTTTGTTTCGATCGGCACCTCGGGCCAGGTCTATCCCGCTGCCGGCTTTGTGCGGGCGGTGCGCGCGCGGGCGCGCTGCATTGAATTGAACCTGGAAGAAACCGAAGGGACCGCGCTGTTCCACGAAGCGCATCACGGCCCGGCGACCGAGATTGTGCCGGCATTCGTGGAGCGCATGCTCGGTTCATGCGGCTGATCCTGGCGGTCTTGCTGTGTTTGGCCTCGCCAGCTTTAGCGCAGGTGGCGGGGATGAACCCTGGGCCTGATCCGCGCCTGCCTGTGCCGACGGCGCATCCGCCCTGGCATGCCGTAGCCTCGATTGAAGCAGAGGGCGCTGGGCTTTGCACGGGTGCCATGGTGGCGCCGGCCTTGGTGCTGACCGCGGCGCATTGCCTGAAGGATGCAGCGGGAACGGCGCTGCTGCCACCCGCGCGGCTTCGAGTTTCAGTTGGTGGCGCAGAGGCGCGCGGCGTGGCGCTGCGTGTGGGCGCGGGCTTCGACCCGGCGCGGGAGGCGCCTTGGGCTTCGGATTGGGCGCTGGTTTCGCTGAGCGCGCCGATTGGCACTGGCCGCGTTTTGCCTCTGCTGCGCGAAACACCGCCCGCGGGCAGCATCCTTGCCCTACCAGGCTTTCAGCGTGATGACCCCGGCGCGCTGCTGGTGGACCCAGCCTGCCGCTATTTGGGCCTGCGCCGGATTGAAGGGGAAGGCGTGATGCTCGCCCATGATTGCGCCGGCACAACGGGGTCGTCCGGTGGGCCATTATTGCTGCGCGGTGCCGATGGCAACTTCGCGATCATTGGCGTCCAGAGCAAGGGAACCCTGGGCCGTGCTGGTGGGCTTGCGGTGCCGGCCTTGGTTATCCCGGCGCCTTAACGCAGCGCCCCCGCCGGCTTGGGAGATGCGCCAGCGGCATTGCCCGCAGAACGTCCGGCATCTACCGGCAGGGTCTGGCCCGTGATCCAGCGCGCGGCGGGTGAGGCCAGAAAGCACGCCGCTTCCGCGACATCCCAGGCGCTGCCTTCGATCTTCAACATGCCCGATTGCGCGCGCTGCTGGCGCAATTCTTCCGTCATGCCGCGTGATGCCACCATGGGCGTATAGACATAACCAGGCGCCACCGCATTGACGCGGATGTTATCCGCCCCGTGATGCCCGGCCATGGCGCGCGTCATTTGCACAATGGCGCCCTTGGTTGTGGCATAGAGCAATCCCGGATGCCCCGCACGCAGCCCGGCCACGGAAGACAGGTTCACAATGGCACCGCCGCCTGCCTTGCGCATTTCCGGCACGGCGTATTTCGCCATGAGCATGACGGATTTCACATTGACCTGCATGGCGTAATCCCAGGCTTCCGGGTCCACGCCTTCAGCATTGCCCGCCGGGCCGCTAATGCCGACATTATTCACCAGGACATCGACGCGCCCCCAAAGCCTCACCGCTTCCGCAACCGCCGCCGCGCAATCATCGGCTTTCGAAACATCCGCTTCCTGAAGGGCGCAGGCGCCCCCCTCATCGGCGATCATGCGCGCGGTTTCCTCCAAGGCGGCACGGTCCACATCCAACAGCAGCACCTTGGCACCGCGCGCGGCCATCAGCACCGCAATGGCGCGCCCATTGCCGATAGTGGTGCCACCAGCGCCCGGATTGCGCGAACCAGCGCCGGTGACGATTGCGACCTTGCCGGTCAGGCGCGTATTGTCTTGCATGGGTAATCCTTCTCGCCGTTTGGGAAAGCGCTCGCGCTACCGCACCCTATTCGCCACCAGCTCATCCACCACAGCCGGATCGGCGAGGGTGCTGGTATCGCCCAACCCATCCACCTCATTCGCGGCGATCTTGCGCAGAATGCGGCGCATGATCTTGCCGGAACGGGTTTTCGGCAGGCCGGGCGCCCATTGAATGGCATCGGGTGTCGCGATGGGGCCGATTTCCTTGCGCACCCAGGCGACCAATTCCTTGCGCAGCACATCCGTGGGTTCAACGCCCGCCTTCAGCGTGACATAGGCGTAGATGCCCTGGCCCTTGATGTCATGCGGCATGCCAACCACTGCCGCTTCCGCAACCGCATGGTTCGCGACCAGCGCGCTTTCAATTTCGGCCGTGCCCATGCGGTGGCCGGCGACATTGATCACATCATCCACGCGGCCCGTGATCCAGTAATAGCCATCGGCATCACGCCGCGCGCCATCGCCGGTGAAATACATGCCCTTGAAGGTGGAGAAATAGGTCTGCACGAAGCGTTCATGATCGCCATAAACCGTGCGCATCTGACCGGGCCAGCTATCCAGGATCACCAGATTGCCCTCAGTCGCACCTTCCAGCAGCTTGCCCTCACCATCTACCAAAGCCGGCTTCACACCGGGCAAGGGAAGCGTGGCAGAACCAGGCTTTTGCGCGACCGCGCCGGGCAGCGGTGAGATCAAAATGCCGCCGGTTTCCGTTTGCCACCAGGTATCCACAATCGGACAGCGAGAATCACCCACCACGCGGTAATACCAAAGCCAGGCTTCGGGATTGATCGGCTCACCCACGCTGCCAAGGATGCGAAGGCTCGAGCGATCATGCTTTTGCACCGGCGCTTCGCCATCGCGCATCAGGGCGCGAATCGCTGTGGGCGCCGTGTAGAAGATATTCACCTTGTGCTTGGCCACCACCTGCCAGAAGCGCCCGGAATCGGGCCAGCTCGGCACGCCTTCAAACATCAGCGTGGTCGCGCCATTCGCAAGCGGGCCATAAACAATATAGCTATGCCCGGTCACCCAACCGACATCAGCGGTGCACCAATAGATCTCACCATCGCGATAATCGAAAACTTTTTCATGCGTATAGGATGCCCAAACCATATAGCCGCCGGTGGTGTGCAACACACCCTTGGGCTTGCCCGTGCTGCCTGACGTATAAAGGATAAAAAGCGGGTCTTCCGCGCCCATCGGCTCGGGCTCGCAGGTTTCGGGCTGGCCGGTGGTGATGGCATCCCACCAATGATCGCGGCCGGACATCATCTCAACGCTGCCGCCGGTATTGCGCGCGACAATCACGTTCTGGATGGATGAACAACTCAGCAGCGCCTCATCCGCATTCACCTTCAGCGGCACGCGTCGGCCACCGCGGCGGCCTTCATCGGCGGTGATGAGCATGACACATTCCGAATCCTGAATGCGCGACGCCAAGCTATCGGGCGAAAACCCGCCAAAGACGATGGAATGAACAGCGCCGACGCGGGCGCAGGCCAGCATGGCGACGGCTGCCTCCACGATCATGGGCAGATAGATGCAAACGCGGTCACCCTTTTTCACGCCAAGCTTACGCATGGCATTGGCAAGTTTGCAGACGCGCGCATGCAATTCGCGGTAGGTCACCTTGGCATCCGCAGCCGGGTCATCGCCTTCCCACAGGATCGCCACCTGATCACCGCGCGTCGCCAAATGCCGATCGAGGCAGGAGACTGAGGCATTCAGCACCCCATCCTCGAACCACTTGATCGAAACATTGCCGTTGAAATCGGTGTTCTTGATTTTCGTCGGCGCCCTCATCCAGGCAATGCGCTTGGCTTCATCGCGCCAGAAGGCATCGGGGTCCTTCGCCGCCGCATCATACATGGCCGCGCGCTGCGCTTCCGTCACACGCGCCTTGGCGACGATTTCGGGTTTCAGCGCGATCAGTTCATCAGCCATGCCTGGGTCCTCCCCCTGTTTCGGTCTCGATATGGGGGGAATGTGCGTCCGGGCTTTGCGAAACGTCAATCTTTAGGGTGGTCTGAGGGCGCCCCAAACGACAAAGCCCGCCCCGATTAAGGGCGGGCCTTGCGGCTGACCGGCGGGCGGGACGCATCCGCCCGCCGGTTACGCTGCTAGGTTAGCGGGTAGCGCCGCCCGAGGGGGCCGCCGGCGTCACCGCACGGGTCTGGCCGTTCCCCTGATGGCCACGCACCTGGCCATTCGTGGCAGGCGGTGCTGGCCGTCCCCTGGGCGAGTGCCGCGCCTGTCAGCGCGAAAGCAAGGCCGGTGGCGAGAAGTGAGGTCTTTGTCAGGTAGCGCATCTTGTCCTCCTATGTTTGAACTGTGCGCAAGGACATATGACCCCACCGTCAAGGCGGTCTTGCGTCTTGTTCAAGGTATTTTCAGGACTTTTACGGCGGCGCCGTGGCGGGCATGGCAGGATTGCGGCAGGGCGCCGGCGCGGCCAAGCGCATGATGCGGCATGGCGTTATTTTTTCTTTACGACAGGCGCGAAAGCCCAATGGCGTAGCTTCTGAGGAGAAGACATGGATTTTCTTGCACCAGCCCGGTTCACCCGGGGCTCTGCCCTGCTGTTGTTCGCATTGGCGACTGCGACGCTTTTCGGCCATCGGCCATGTCAGCGAAGCCCCCGCGCAAACAACCGCTTCGCCGCAGCAAGGGCGCGGCGCGTCTGCACCCGCAGGGCCCGGCTTTCCGGTGCAGCCTGGCCAAAGCTTCCGCGATTGCCCCGAAATGGTCGTGATTCCCGCCGGGCGTTTCCTGATGGGGAGCCCCACGACTGAAATGGGGCGCTATTCCAATGAGGGGCCGCAGCGGTGGAGTTGCCCCCACGACCCGGCGCGATAACGCCGGCTTTCGTGTGGCCCGTATTTAGCACGTTCCAAGACCGTGCGACGGGGCTTGATAGCGCGCCGTCCTGCGAAGCTTGCCCTTCTACGGCAGGCTTGATGACGCTGCAGCGGCCTGGAAGGAAGCTTGGCTGTATCAGCCAGGCGTTGCGCCACTCGCGCGCACCACCGGCGCCCAGCGCTCCGCCTCACGCGAGACAAATGCCTGCACATCGGCCGGGCCATTGTCTGTCATGGTCAGAACACCAAGCCCGGCGATGCGTTCCTTCATGCCGGGTTCATTGATGGCGGTGGTGAAGGCTTCGCGAATGCGCGCCACAACAGCATCCGGCATGCCGGCGGGGCCAGCCAGCACAAACCAATTGATCGCCGTCGCACCCGGAAAGCCCGCTTCCACAATCGTCGGCACATCGGGGAAGGTGGACATACGCTCCCCGCTGGTGACCGCGATGGCCTTCAGCGAACCACCGCGCACGCTGCCGGCATGGGCGCCAAGCGTGTTCCAAAGTGACCCAAGGCTGCCGCCCAATACCTGCTGTTCCGCTTCTCCGCCGCCACGGAATGGCACGTGCAACAGCTGCACACCCGCTTCGCGTGACCAGAGCATGCCGGAAAGATGTCCAACCGAGCCAATGCCGGCGCTGCCATAGCTCATCGCCTCGGGCCGCGCGCGGGCGGCGGCCAGGTAATCCGCCATGTTCTGAATCGGGCCATTGGGCCGCACGCCAACCACCATGGGCGCGCCACCCACCAGCATCACATAGGAAAAACTGCGCCGCACATCATAAGCCAAACTGGGGAATAGCGTTTGCGCAATGGCCATCGGCCCGGCATTGGCCAGCACCAGCGAATAGCCATCCGGGCGTTCAGCCGCGATATGCGCCGTGCCCACCGTACCACCCGCGCCTGGGCGATTATCCAACACTACCGGTTGGCCCAGCATGCGTTCCAAGGTAGGCGAAAGCAGCCGAACCACGCCATCCGAAGTACCGCCTGCCGAAAAAGGGCTGACGATGCGAATGGGACGATTGGGGAAAGCACTTTGCGCGAAGCTGCCGCTAGGTAGCAGCGTTGGCAGCGCAAGCGTAGAGACAGCGGTCAGAAGGCTACGACGGTTCATTTCATACATCCCCGGCTTGATTGCTTATGCGAAGCGGCGTTTTCCGCCTTGGTGGTGCACATAAGCTTGGAATTGGCGGGCGCAACCGCGAAGTTACGCCTCATGCCCGGAAAACACGATGACGGGGCGATTCATGCCGCCAAAACGAGCAAACACCCACGGCTTTTGCCGCGCCGGCGTTCACATTAGGCGTCAGCAGCACACTACCGCGGCAGAGTGCTTGCCCCCATCAGGAATTCATCCACCGCGCGCGCGCATTGCCGGCCTTCGCGAATGGCCCAAACCACCAGCGATTGCCCGCGCCGCATATCGCCGGCCGCAAATACCTTGGACACGGATGTCTGATAGGCTTCCGTATCCGCCTGCACATTGCCACGCGCATCCAACGCAACGCCTGAAGTTTCCAGTAGCCCCGCACGGCGCGGCCCTACGAAGCCCATGGCCAATAGCACCAGATCGGCCTTCATCTGAAAGCCGCTGCCCGCCACTTCGCGCATTTGCATGCGCCCGGCTTCATGCACCCATTCAACGCGCACGCAATCAAGCGCCGTCAGCTTACCATTCTCGCCAACCGCCTGCTTGGTCAGCACGGCCCAATCACGCGCGCACCCTTCATAATGCGCCGGCGCGGTGCGGAGCTTATGCGGCCAATTCGGCCAGGTGAGGCCCTTGTTCTCATGCTCCGGCGGCTTCGGCATGATTTCTATTTGTGTGATGGAAGCCGCACCCTGGCGCGCCGCAGTGCCGATGCAATCCGCACCCGTATCGCCACCACCAATCACGACCACATGCTTGCCGGTGGCCGAGATGGTGCCACGCGGCGCGGCGCGATCTTCAGTATCGCCCGCCACGCGCTTGTTCTGCTGCGTCAGGTAATCCATGGCGGGGTAGATGCCGGAAAGATTGCGCCCGTCCACTTCCAATTCGCGCGGCCACTCGGCGCCGCCCGTCATCACTACCGCATCATAACCCGCCAGCAGCACATCAAACGGCAGCGTGCTGCCCACTTCCGTGCCGGTGCGGAATTCAACGCCCTCGGCGGCCATCTGATCCACACGGCGGTCAATCAGATGCTTTTCCATCTTGAAATCAGGAATGCCGTAGCGGAGCAAACCGCCGATGCGGTCATGCTTTTCGAACAGCGTCACCGCATGGCCGGTACGCGCCAATTGCTGCGCTGCTGCCAGTCCCGCCGGGCCGCTGCCCACAACGGCCACGCGCTTGCCGGTTTTGTGCGTGGGGATTTGCGGCTTGATCCAGCCTTCTTCCCACCCGCGATCCACAATCGCGCATTCGATTGATTTGATGGTGACCGGCGTGTCCGTAATGTTCAGCGTGCAGCTTGCCTCACACGGGGCGGGGCAGATGCGCCCGGTGAATTCCGGGAAATTGTTGGTGGAATGGAGCGTTTCCAGCGCTGCCTGCCACTGATCCCGATAGACCAGGTCATTCCAATCCGGGATCATGTTGTTCACCGGGCAGCCATTATGGCAATACGGTATGCCGCAATTCATGCAGCGCGCCGCCTGCTTGGTCAGCTCCGCCTCCGGCAGAGGCGTCACGTATTCCTTGTAATTCTTCAGCCGTTCTTCGGGCTTGATATAGCCGCGTTCGGCGCGTTCGAATTCAAGAAAGCCAGTTGTCTTACCCATAACGCTATTCCTCCTCGCGGCTTATTCGGCCGCTACCGCGACACCACCCGCTTGCTCGGCCTTCAGGTCGAGCAAGGCGCGGCGGTAATCCCGCGGCATCACCTTCACGAAGCGCGGCAGCGCCGCATCCCAATCTTCCAGAAGCGCGCGGGCACGCGCGCTGCCGGTCATCAGCAAATGCCGCTCCACCAGAATGCGCAGACGCTCAGCATCGAAGCGCAGCATATCGCCCATGCCATTATCAAAGGCGGATGGGGCGCGCTGCTTCGGCCTGCCATCCTCGCTGGCATCAGCGGGGCCAATCGCTTCAAGGTCCACGATGCTGGTGTTGCACATGTCGCGGAAATTGCCGTTGATATCGTAAACATAGGCAATGCCGCCCGACATACCGGCAGCGAAATTCCGCCCCGTCGCGCCCAGCACCACCACCACGCCGCCGGTCATGTATTCGCAACCATGATCACCGCAGCCTTCAGCCACGGTCACCGCGCCGGAATTGCGCACGGCAAAACGCTCACCAGCGACACCTTCGAAATAGGCCTCGCCCGCAATCGCCCCATACAGAACGGTGTTGCCAACAATGATATTGGCTGAAGGATCGCGGTTCACACCAGCGGGAGGCTTCACCGCAATGCGCCCACCGGATAGGCCCTTACCCACGTAATCATTGGCATCGCCGGTCAATTCCAACGACACCCCGCGCGCCAGGAAAGCCCCAAAGCTGCCACCCGCCGTGCCCTTGAAGGCAATGCTGATGGTATCTTCGGGCAAGCC
>JAPLOJ010000140.1 GCA_026400795.1 Alphaproteobacteria bacterium | reverse complement strand
TGTTGAAAACCGCGCCGGGGCGGGGGGCGTTGTCGGCGCCGATGCGGTCGCGAAGGCAGCGCCCGATGGCTATACGCTGCTCCTGGGGTCCAACGGGCCGCTGACCAACGCGCCGGTGCTGCAAGCGCGCCTACCCTATGATCCCGAGCGCGATTTCGCGGCAGTCGCCATGATCAGCCGCAGCCCCGTGACCCTCTCCGTCCGCGCCGATAGCCCTTTCCGCAACCTGGCCGATCTGCTGGCCGCCGCCCGCGCCAAGCCGGGTGACCTGAGTATCGGTTCCTCCGGCCAGGGCAGCGCCACGCATTTCCTGATCGAACAGGTCATGGCCGCAGCCGCGATCAGCCTGACCCATGTGCCCTATCGCGGATCGAGCCAATCCGTGCCCGACCTGATCGCCGGCAATATCCCGCTGGTAATGGCAGAAATCTCGACCATCCTGCCGCTCTGGCAATCGGGGCGGGCGCGGATTCTGGCCATGTCCTCAGCCGAGCGGATGCCGATTGCGCCCGAAATCCCAACCCTGATCGAACAGGGCCTGAACCTGACGGGTGGGTCCTGGGCGGGGCTGGTCACTGCGGCCGGCGCGCCACCCGAAGCCGTGGCTGCCCTGGCGGCGGCGGTGCAGGCGGGGCTGCGCGAGCCCACCTATCGCGCCCGCCAGGCGGAACTTGGCGCCGAGATTGTCGCCGAGGCCGAACAGAACCCGGCGGGCTTCGCGGCATGGCTCCGCCGGGAAAGAGCCGAAATCCGCGCCATTGCGGATCGGGCCGGGATCAAGCCGGAATAAGCGCCCCCTTGCCCTGCCGCGCTATTTCCGCCAAAGAAGCGCCGCTTCCGGGCCGTGCCCGGGGGTAATCCGCACGCGGCGCACCCTTCCTGATCAGGCAGGGTCCGGTCCCCTTCACCGGGGAAGGCGCCGCGGAGGCTCAACCGGACCAACATGGAAGGAAATCGCTCATGGCGATGCCCGTCGTTTCTCTGCGCTCCCTGCTCGAAGCTGGGGTGCATTTTGGCCACCATACGCGCCGCTGGAATCCCCGCATGGCGCCGTACATTTTCGGTGTGCGCAACCAGGTGCATATCCTGGATCTGCAACAGACCGTACCGATGATGGACCGCGCTTTGCGCGCCGTGCGTGATACCGTGGCCGGCGGTGGGCGCGTGCTGTTTGTTGGCACCAAGAAGGCCGCTGCTGAATATGTCGCGGAATCCGCGGTGCGCTGCGGCCAGTATTACGTGAACCATCGCTGGCTTGGCGGCATGCTCACCAATTGGAAGACCATCACCGGTTCCATCAAGCGCCTGCGTCAGCTGGATGAACGCTTGTCGGGCGACACGGCGGGCCTGACCAAGAAAGAAGTGCTGATGCTGTCGCGCGACAAGGAAAAGCTTGACCGCGCTTTGGGTGGCATCAGGGAAATGGGCGGCCTGCCCGACATCATTTTCGTGATTGACACCATCAAGGAAAAGCTCGCGATCGAAGAAGCCAATAAGCTTGGCATTCCGGTGATTGCGGTGGTGGATTCCAATGCCGATCCGGCTGGTGTGACCTTCCCGATCCCGGGCAATGATGACGCGATCCGCGCCATCACGCTGTACTGCGACATGATCGCGGGCGCGGTGCTGGATGGCATTTCGGCGGAAATGCAGGCTTCTGGCGTTGACCTTGGCGCGGTTGAGGAATTGCCGGAAGAAGCGCTGCCAGAAGTGGCGGCGGAAGTCGCTGCTGAAGCAATGGCGCCGGTTGAAGGCGCTGAGGCGCCGGCCCAGGCCTGATCCTTCCGGGGCCGCCTTTTGGTGGCCCCTTTTCTTTCACTCATCCAGCAAATGGGGATGAACAATGGCTGAAATTACAGCGGGTATGGTGCGTGACCTGCGCGAGCGCACCGGCGCAGGCATGATGGATTGCAAGAAGGCGCTGGTCGAAAATGGTGGCGATATGGAAGCCGCCATTGATTGGCTGCGCAAGAAGGGCCTTTCGGCCGCCGCCAAGAAATCCGGCCGTGTTGCGTCGGAAGGGCTTGTGGGCGTTGCCTCGGCCCCCGGTGTCGCCGCCATGGTGGAAGTGAATGCCGAGACGGATTTCGTCGCGCGCAATGAAACCTTCCAGCATTTCGTGGAAACGGTAGCCGAATTGGTGCTGACGGTCGGCGACGATATTGAAGCGCTGAAGAATGCCACCTGGCCGGGCGCGGTGGACCTGGTTGAAGAAACCACCCAGCGCAAGACGGTGGCGGATCAGCTCACCGCCCTGATCGCGACGATTGGGGAGAATATGTCCATCCGTCGCGCCAAGCGCTTCCAGGTCGCGGAAGGCACGGTTGCGACCTATATGCACTCCGCCGTGAAGCCCGGGCTTGGCAAGATCGGCGTGCTGGTGGCGCTTGAAGGCGCTTCCGAACTAGCGGTGATGGAAACGCTTGGTCGGCAGATCGGCATGCATGTCGCCGCCGCCCGCCCTGAAGCTGTGGATGTCTCCGCCGTGGATCCCTCGGCGCTTGCGCGCGAACGCGACGTGCTGGCCGATCAGGCGCGCGCTTCCGGCAAGCCTGAGGCGATCATCGAAAAAATGGTCGAAGGCCGCATCCGCAAATACTACGAAGAAGTGGTGCTGCTGGAACAGGTTTGGGTGCATGATGGCGAAAGCCGCGTGAAGGAAGTGGTGAAGAAGGCGGGCGTGAAGCTTGCTGGCTTTGCCCGCTTCCATTTGGGCGAAGGCATTGAAAAGCAGCAGGGCGATTTCGCCGCCGAAGTGGCCGCTGCCGCCGGCAAGGCCTGAACTGACTACCGGCGGGGAGCCTGAGCGCTCCCCGCCCTTGCTTTACCTTATTGCCGCCTTCGCGGGCATGTCTTTATGGTGGCGCCCGCAACCTGAACCCGATTCGAGATTGAGCCCCCATGAGCCAGAACCCGGCCTATAAGCGCGTCATGCTCAAGGTCTCCGGTGAGGCTTTGATGGGGGATCGGGATTACGGGCTGGATAATGCCACCTGCCGGCACATTGCCGAGGATATTCGCGGCGTGGTGGATCTGGGCGTGCAGGTCTGCCTGGTGATTGGCGGGGGCAATATCTTCCGCGGCATCTCCGGCGCGGCTTCCGGCATGGACCGCGCGCAGGCGGATAGCATTGGCATGCTGGCGACCGTCATGAATGCGCTTGCCATGCAGAATGCGCTTGAGAAGATTGGCGTGCAGACGCGCGTGCAAAGCGCGATCCCGATGGCGAGCCTCTGTGAGCCCTTCATCCGCCGCCGTGCTGAGCGGCATATGGAAAAGGGCCGCGTGGTGATTTTCGCGGCCGGCACGGGCAATCCGTTTTTCACCACCGATACGGCGGCAGCTTTGCGTGCGGCCGAGATGTCCTGCGATGCGCTGTTCAAGGGTACGCAGGTGGATGGTGTCTATTCCGCCGATCCGCGCAAGAAGCCGAATGCGGAACGCTACACGACGCTGACCTATCTTGATATGCTGGCGCGTGATCTGGCGGTGATGGATGCGGCGGCGATCAGCCTGGCGCGCGAAAACAAGCTGCCCATCATCGTTTTCAATATCCATGCCGGGCGCCTTCACCGCCGTCATGAAGGGTGAAGGCAAATTCACCACCGTGGTGGAACAAGCGCCATAACCCAGGGGGAAGGGCAACATGCCGACTGATGTAACGGCCCTGAAACAGGACCTGACGCGCCGCATGGAAGGCGCGATGGAGACCTTGAAGAAGGAATTCTCTGGCTTGCGCACGGGCCGCGCGAGCCCCGCGCTATTGGAACCGGTACGCGTCGAAGCCTATGGCAGTGTCACGCCGCTCAATCAGGTGGCCAATATCTCGGTCGCGGGGCCGGGGCTGCTGGCGGTGCAGGTCTGGGATAAGGGGCTGGCCAAGGCGGTGGAAAGCGCCATTCGGGAAGCCAATCTGGGGCTCAACCCGCAGGCGGAAGGTCAGGTGATTCGCGTGCCGCTGCCGCCGCTCACCACCGAACGCCGCAATGAATTGGCCAAGGCCGCGGCGCGCTATGCGGAACAGACGCGCGTTGCCGTGCGCGGTGTCAGGCGCGAT
>JAPLOJ010000394.1 GCA_026400795.1 Alphaproteobacteria bacterium | reverse complement strand
CCGCTATGGCTTCAAGGGCCCGAACCATTCCGTGGTGACGGCCTGCGCGACCGGCGTGCATGCTTTGGGCGATGCGGCCCGGCTGATTTCGCTGGGTGACGTGGATGTGATGGTCGCCGGTGGGGCGGAAGCAGCAGTGGGCGAGATCGGCATGGCCGGCTTCTGCGCCGCGCGCGCCCTTTCCACCAGCTTCAATGATAATCCAACCGCGGCGTCTCGCCCCTGGGATGAAGCGCGCGATGGCTTTGTCATGGGCGAAGGTGCCGGCGTGCTGGTGCTGGAAGAATTAGACCACGCCAAGGCGCGCGGCGCCAAGATTTATGGCGAGGCAAGGCAAGATCAAGCGTATTTCGCCCTTCTTCATCCCATCAGCGCTGATCAACTTGGCATCCGGCCAGGTTTCAATCCGCTATGGCTTCAAGGGCCCGAACCATTCCGTGGTGACGGCCTGCGCGACCGGCGTGCATGCTTTGGGCGATGCGGCGCGCGGGCTTGCCATGTCTTCGACCAAATCAGCGGTCGGGCATTTGTTGGGTGCCGCCGGCGCGGTGGAGGGGATATTCTCCATCCTCGCCATTCGTGACCAGGTGGCTCCCGCCACGCTCAATCTGGAAAAGCCATCGCGTGAAAGCGCGATTGATCGCGTGGCGAAAGAACCCCAGCCGCGCAAGATTGATATCGCGCTGTCCAATTCCTTTGGCTTTGGCGGTACAAATGCCAGCATCATCTTCCGCGGCGCGCCGTAGAGCATTTTCAAGCCAAGTGGCATCACTTGGCGGCTCGGAAAATGCGACCAAACTAGAGTTTACAGATGAGTGAAACGAAGCCCGCACCGCGCAAACGCCGCGGGCGGGTGGCGCTTATTTTGCTCAGCCTATGCTTGGCCGTGCTGATCGGCCTTGGCGCGGCGGCTAATTGGGCGCGCGATATCTACGAAGCCCCTGGGCCGCTGGCCGCCGATAAGGCGCTGGTCATTCCGCGCGGGGGGACTGAAGCCATTGCCAGCGCGCTCAAGGAAGCGGGCATCATTACCGATGGTCGGCATTTCCTGATTGCAAGCCAGCTCACGAAAAGCGCCGGCCCCTTGCGCGCGGCGGAATTCGCCTTCCCTGCTGCTGCCTCGCTCAAGCAAGTGCTGGAGGTTTTGCGCGAGGCAAGGCCTATCCAGCGCCGCGTGACGATCCCTGAGGGGCTTTCCGCCCTGCAAATCCAGGCTTTGTTGGACAAGACCGAAGGGTTGATGGGCGAGGCTGAGCCAATCGCCGAGGGCAGTATCCTGCCCGAAACCTATGCCTTTGAATGGGGCGATAGCCGCGCCGCGCTGATCCGCCGCGCCCAGGCCGCGATGAACACCGCGCTGGCCGAAGCCTGGCGGGACCGTGCGCCCAATCTGCCGCTCCGCAGCGCGCGGGAAGCGCTGATCCTGGCTTCCATCATCGAACGCGAAACCGGCAAGGCGGAGGAACGCGCTTTGGTCGCTTCCGTCTTCATCAATCGCCTCAGGCGCAATATGCCGCTGCAATCAGACCCGACAGTGGTCTATGCGGCAACAGGCGGGGCAGCGCTGGAACGCGCCATTACGCGGGCCGATCTGGACCGAGACAGCCCCTTCAATACCTATCGCAATCGCGGCCTGCCGCCGGGGCCGATTGCGAATCCGGGGCGCGACTCGCTCCGCGCCGCCACGCGGCCCGCGACCAGCAATTTCCTCTATTTTGTGGCGGATGGTTCGGGCGGGCATGCCTTCGCCGAAACGCTGGACGGGCATAACCGCAATGTGGCCCGCTGGCGGGAAATTGAGCGGCAGCGCGGCGTCAGGCAATAAAACAAAACCCGCGGAAGCTGCCCCCCGCGGGTTAGAATGGCTCGATAAGGTCCGGCTTTAGGCGGCCTTGGCGGCCTGGGCGCGTTCCAGACGGCGCTTCAGCACAATGGCGCCCACCGTCAGCTTGCGGTCCGGCGTGCCGAGCAGGAAGGCATCAAGCCCACCATTATGTTCCACGGTGCGGATGCCATTGGTGGAAAGGCGCAGCTTGATCGGCGCGGCCAGGATTTCCGACCAGAAGGAGCTTTCCTGCAGGTTGGGCAGGAAGCGGCGGCGGCTTTTGTTATTGGCGTGGCTGACATTGTTACCCGTCAGAACACCCTTGCCTGTAATGACGCAGCGGCGAGACATAGCAGAAATCCAAATACAAAGGCGCGCAAGCCCAGCCTGCGCGCGGGTTCAACATGAAGGAGCGCTTTTGGCGGGAAGCTTGGGGCTAGTCAAGCCTCAGGCGAGGGTGCCGCGCGAAATTCGCCGCTTTCCACCGAGGCCAAGGCCTGCCGCAGGACCCCGGCCACGGCGCGGTCGTCCAAAGTCCGGGTCAGCACCCCAAGCGCGCCGCCCAGCAGGGCAGAGGCGATGGAAATCGGCTGGATTTGCTGCTCCAGCATATACTCGATCGCCTTGTCCACGACCGAACCGGCATGGCTTAAATCCTCGGGCGCGATGCCTTCCGGGTCCATCTGCATGGGTAACTCCTGAATGTAACAGCCAAATAGGGAGGCTCAGGTGCCAGGGGAAGGGGGGGCCGCATTGGGGCGCTGCCGGGGCATTTCCAAATCCGCCGCAGCCTGGGCGCGCGCTGCGGCCTCGGCCGCGGCCATGGCTTCCGATTGGCGGCGCCACATATCGGCATAAAGCCCGCCAGCGGCGATCAAGCCACCATGGGTGCCGCGTTCGGCAATGGCACCTTCTTGCAGCACAATGATCTCATCCGCTTCCACCACTGTCGAAAGGCGATGCGCAATCACCAGCGTGGTACGGTTGCGCGCCACATCGCGCAAAGCCGCCTGGATGTCCTGTTCGGTGCGGGTATCAAGCGCGCTGGTTGCCTCATCCAAAATCAGCAGGCGGGGGCAGCAGCCGGGGGTCCTTCAGGATGGTGCGCGCAATCGCGACTCGCTGCTTTTCACCACCCGAGAGCTTGAGGCCGCGTTCACCCACACGAGTCGCATAGCCATCTGGCAAGCGCGTGACGAAATCATGCACCTGCGCAAGCCGCGCGGCGTTTTCGATTTCCGCATCGGTGGCACCTGGCCGGCCATAGGCGATGTTGTAGCGGATGGTATCGTTGAACAGCACGGTATCCTGCGGCACCACGCCGATGGCAGCGCGCAGGCTTTGCTGCGTCATGCCGTTGCTGCGTCATGCCGCGCACATCCTGCCCATCCACCAGCACGCGCCCGCCTGTCACATCATAAAAACGAAACAGCAAACGCGAAATCGTTGATTTCCCAGCCCCTGTTGGCCCGACAATGGCGAGCATGCGCCCCGGCGGCACGGTGAAGGAAACCCCCTTCAGAATTTCCCGATCCGGCCGATAGCCAAAGCGCACATCCTCAAAGCGTATTTCACCAGCCCCAAGGGCAAGTGGTACGGCATCCGGCGCGTCGCGCACTTCGGCGGGCACATCCAGCAGCGCGAACATCTGCTCCATATCCGTGAGCCCCTGCTTGATTTCGCGATAGGCGAAGCCAAGGATGTTCAAGGGCTGATAGAGCTGGATCAGATAGGTATTCACCATCACCAGATCGCCAATGCTCATGCTGCCATCGGCAATACCGCGGCCTGCCAGCAGCATGGTGATGGTCAGCCCAACCGCCATGATGGTGGCCTGGCCGGCATTCAGCATATTGAGCGTGGTTTCGCTTTTGACATAGGCGCTTTCGTAGCGCGTCATGCTTTCATCATAGCGCCGCGATTCATGCGCTTCATTGCCAAAATACTTGACGGTTTCGTAGTTCAGCAGGCTATCCACCGCCTTGGTATTCGCTTCCTCATCCGTCTGGTTCATCTGGCGGCGAAAGCGTAGCCGCCAATTGGTAAAAATCAACGTGAAGGCGACATAGGCGATGATGGTGCCAAGCATGGTCAGCGCAAAGGACGCCGCGAACATCCACCAAAGAATGACCGAGACGAACAGAATTTCGACAATGGTCGGAATGATATTGAACAGCAGGAAATTGAGCGATGTCGCGATGCCGCGCACGCCCCTTTCAATCACGCGCGAAAGTCCACCCGTTGCGCGGTCCATGTGAAAGCGCATGGAAAGCGCGTGCAAATGGCGAAACACATCCAAGGCCACGCGGCGCCCAGCGCGCGCCTGCACCTTGGAAAACACGGCATTGCGCAATTCCCCAAGCGCCGAGGACATCACGCGGAGCAAGCCATAACCGACCAGCAGGGCAATCGGCACGGCAATCACCGCGCCAGCACCCGATTGCGGCGCCAACGCATCTACGGCGCGCGCATAGGCGATGGGCACCAGCACATTCGCCGCCTTGGCCGCGGCCAGCAGCAAAAGTGCGCCCACCACACGCAGCCGCAGCATGGGCTCGCCCACCGGCCACAAATGCGGCGCGATGCGGCCGAGTGCCGAGAAGGGAACGCCGGCACTTGGCCGGTTGGGGGGGGTAGGCGGGGTCATGGTTAGCCCTGTCATGGGCCAGAGAAGCCCTTCCGGGCAAGCCCTATCGCCTGGCTCGCCTTGCCGTGACGCCCGGTGTTAGATGGGCGGATGGACCGCTTCGCCCGGCATATCGCTGCCTGCAACAACATCGCCTCCCCTACCGGCTTCCTCGCCTTTCACATGGGCGGTGCGCAGGTGGGCTTCATCACGCCGGAACTGGCCCGCGCGCTGACCTTCCGCCCGCGCGATTTTCATTTTGACCAGCATGGTGTGGCCATCGCCGGACGCTTGAAGACCAGCGGGGCGCGGAGCGATGCGCTCGCCGCCGCCCTGCCCAGCCTGGCTGAGGGTGGGTTTCTGCGCATCCGGCGTGAAGCCTTTGACGTGCGCCAAACCAGCGATGGGCCAGTGCTGGCAACCTTGGATCGCGGCGCCCTTCCCGCCTTTGGCGTCATGTCCCAGGGGGTACATATGAATGGCTTGGTGCGCCGCGCCGATGGGCTGCACATCTGGGTTGGCATCCGCGCGCGGGACAAGGCGGTGGCGCCGGGGCAGCTTGATAATCTGGTCGCGGGCGGCATTCCGGCGGGGCTCACGCCCGCCGAAACCCTGGTGAAGGAAGCTGCCGAGGAAGCCTCCCTGCCCCCGGAATTGGCGACGCAGGCACGCCCGGTTGGGCGGGTTTCCTATATTCTGCTGAATAACGAGGGGCTCAGGCGCGATGTGCTGCATTGCTATGATTTGGAATTGCCCGAGGATGTAACTCCCAAGCCCAATGATGATGAGGTGGAGCGTTTTGAGCTTTGGCCAGCCCAGCGCTTGCTGGAAGCCGTGGCCGATTCGGATGACATCAAATTCAACGTCAACCTCACGTTGATTGATCTTTTCCTGCGTGAGGGGTTGCTGGCGGACCCTGATGGTTCCTTGCGCGCGGGGCTGGATCAGGGTCCGACATGATTGGGTGCATCTGGACAAGCAGCATTTCCGTTTTACAGATGGCTTTGAAGAAGGTTGAGGATAAGTAGCGTTATGGTGGACCTAACACGGGTCTGGGATGTGATGGTCGCGGGCGGTGGCAATGCCGCGCTTTGCGCCGCCATTACGGCGCGCCGGGCCGGGGCAAGCGTTTTGCTGGTGGAACACGCGCCTCGCAGCATGCGCGGCGGCAATAGCCGGCATACGCGCAATCTGCGCGCGCTGCATCCGGCGCCGACCGATGTGCTGACCGAAACCTATTTGGAAGAGGAATATTGGGACGATCTGTTGCGCGTGACCGGCGGCAAGACCAATGAGGATTTGGCGCGCATGTGCATCCGCGCATCGCAACACGCGCCGGATTTCCTGAAATCCTGCGGTGTCGTGTTTCAGCCTTCCCTTTCCGGGACGCTTTCGCTTTCACGCACCAATGCCTTCTTCCTGGGTGGCGGCAAGGCGCTGGTCAATGCGCTGTATCGCACGGCGGAACAGCTTGGCATTGGCATTCTGTATGATACCGAAGTGCAGCACATTGAAGTCCAGGATGGCTTCGCGACGGAAGCGATCATTTCCCATCATGGCTTTCCCGAACGCGTGCGCTTCAAGGCGCTGATCGCCTCATCCGGCGGTTTTCAGGCCAATCGTGATTGGCTGCGCAAATATTGGGGCGATGCGGCGGATAACTTCCAGATTCGCGGCACGCCTTACGCGCAGGGGCGCGTTTTGCGCGACCTGCTCGATCAAGGTGTGCATGAAGTGGGCGACCCCACGCAATTCCATGCCGTTGCCAATGATGCGCGCGCACCGATGGAAGATGGCGGCCTTGCCATGCGCCTTGATTGCGTGCCCTTCGCCGTGGTGGTGAACCGCGATGTCGAGCGTTTCTATGACGAAGGCGAGGATGTCTGGCCCAAGCGCTATGCCATTTGGGGGCGCCTGATCGCGCAGCAGCCAGGCCAGGTTGCTTTTGCGGTGACGGATAGCAAGGCTTTGCATAATTACCTGCCGAGCGTCTTCCCGCCCTATAAGGCCAATAGCATCGCGGAACTTGCGGGCATGGCGGGGATTGATGCGGGCAAGTTGGAAAAGGTGATTGCTGACTACAACGCCGCCGTGCGCCCCGGCACCTTCCAACCCATGAAGCCCGATGATTGCCGCACAGAAGGGCTGACGCCCCCCAAAAGCCATTGGGCGCGGTTGATTGATACGCCGCCCTATTACTGCCACCCGCTCAAGCCCGGCATCACCTTCACGTTTTTGGGTGTGAAAGTGAATGACCGCGCGCGGGTCATCATGGCCGATGGCAAGCCTTCGGCGAATATGTTCGCCTCGGGCGAAGTCATGGCCGGCAATATTTTAGGCCAGGGCTATCTGGCCGGCTTTGGCATGACGATCGGCACCGTATTCGGCCGGCTGGCGGGTGAGGAGGCAGCACGCAATGTGCGCAATTAGGGAAGGCAAGGCGCGCTGATGTTACAGGAGAACGAGACCACCGCCGAAGCCCGCCGCCACATGGCGGTGTGCAATTCCTGCCGCTATTGCGAAAGCTATTGCGCGGTCTTTCCCGCCATGACGATGCGGCGCGAATTTTCGACCGGCGATCTGACGCATCTGGCCAACCTGTGTCACGGCTGCAAGGGCTGCTATCACGCCTGCCAATATGCGCCGCCGCATGAATTCGGCATCAATCTGCCGGTGACCTTCGCGGAGATTCGCGCGCAATCCTATGCGCATTACGCCTGGCCGCGCGCCATGGGGACGCTGTTTGAACGCAATGGCACGGTGGTGACATTGGCGGCCGCGCTTGGCGTGACGCTGGTGCTGCTGCTGACCATGGCCTTGGTTGATCCTTCCATTTTGTACACGGCGCAGCGCGGCGAAGGCGCTTTCTTTCGCGTGATCCCCATGTGGCTGATGGTGACATTGGCGGGCGGCACCTTTGGCTATGCCATCATCGCCATGCTGATCGGCGGCATACGCTATTGGCGCGAAGTGGGCGGCGGCGCGCCGGCACCGGGACCCATTCTGGATACGGCGGTGGATATCATCACACTGCGCAACCTTGGTGGCGGCGGGCATGGCTGCAATGATGTGGATGATGGTTTTTCCAGCCAAAAGCGCTGGATGCATCAAGCCATGTTCTTTGGCTTCATGATGTGCTTCGCCGCCACCACTTCGGGCGCCTTCTACCACCACTTTCTTGGCCTGCGCTCACCGCATCCCTTCTGGTCCTTGCCGGTGCAGCTTGGCACTTGGGGGGGCGTGTTGCTCTGCCTTGGCACCGCAGGGCTGATCCGGCTGAAGATCATCACGGACCCGGTGCCGGTCGCGAAACGCCTGGTGGGCGGTGAATACGCCATGCTGTCGCTGCTGTTTTTGGTGAGTGCGACAGGGCTTTTGCTGCTGGTGGTGCGCCATACTGGGGCGATGGGCGTGATGCTCGCTTTGCATCTTGGCTTGGTTTTGGCGCTATTTGTGGCGCTGCCCTACAGCAAGATGGTGCATGGGGTGTATCGCGGGCTGGCACTGTGGCGGCATGCGCGGGAAAAACGCGGCGGTGGGATGGTTGCTGCGGAATAAACCCTTGTGGCGCGCGGTTGGCGCGCCATTTCAGGGGCGATGAACGCCATTGCCCCTGCCCTGCCCGATATCGCGATCTCCGAAATGCCAAGCTGGCTGATAGGAGAATTGCGTTCCGACCATGCCGGAGAAACCGGCGCGGTCATGATCTATCGTGGCATCCTTGCCTTCTGCAAAGACCCCGCCATTCGCGACTTCGCGGAAAGACATGGCGCGACGGAACAAGACCATCTTGATCTGTTGAACGCGCTGCTGCCGCAGGACCAGCACAGCAAGCTTTTGCCTATTTGGCGCATCGGCGGATGG
>JAPLOJ010000313.1 GCA_026400795.1 Alphaproteobacteria bacterium | reverse complement strand
GCTGTGCGGCCGCCACGCGCCACCCGGCGCGGCAGGCTGGCACCAGAAAATCCCAGCTTGGCCGCTTCCCGCAGGCGCAATTCCGCCTGGGATACCTGGCGCACCTCGCCCGAAAGCCCGACCTCGCCGAAATAAACCGCGCCTGAATCCGTGGGCCGGTCTGTCGCCGCCGAAATCAACGCCGCAGCCACCGCCAAATCCGCCGCCGGTTCGCTGATGCGCAAGCCCCCGGCGATATTCAGATAAACATCATTCTGGCCGAGGCTCATGCCGCAACGCGCTTCCAGAACAGCGAGCAGCATTGAAAGCCGCCCGGAATCCCAGCCCACCACCTGCCTTCGTGGTGAGCCGCCCGAAGATGGTGACAGCAGCGCCTGGATTTCCACAAGCACCGGGCGCGTGCCTTCAATGCCGGCGAATACCGCGGAGCCCGAGACATTGCCGCGGCGTTCCGCCAAAAACAGCGCCGATGGATTGGCCACTTCCACCAGGCCGCGATCCGTCATTTCGAAAACGCCGATTTCATCGGTGGCGCCAAAGCGGTTTTTCACCGCACGCAGGATACGGAATTGGTGGCCGCGATCACCTTCGAAATAAAGCGTCGCATCCACCATATGTTCCAGCACACGCGGCCCCGCCAGCGTGCCTTCCTTGGTGACATGCCCCACCAGCACCAGGGCAAAGCCGCGCGCCTTGGCCAGCCGGATCAATTCTGCCGCGCAAGCACGCACCTGCGCCACCGTGCCGGGCGCCGAATCCAGCGCATCCAGCCAAACGGTCTGAATCGAATCCATCACCACCAGCGCGGCATCTGTTTCCTGTTCCAGGCTGGCGCCAATATCGCGCAAGGCCGAAGCGGCGGCCAATTCCATCGGGCTATCGGAAAGCCCAAGGCGAGCGGCGCGGAGCCTGACCTGCTCCACCGCTTCTTCGCCCGAGATATAAAGCACCCGTCGCCCGGCTGAGGCGAGCCTGGCCGCCGCTTGCAGCAGGATGGTGGATTTGCCGATGCCGGGGTCGCCCCCCACCAGCACGGCAGAGGCCGGCACAAAGCCACCGCCCAAAACCCGGTCCAGTTCCGCAATGCCGGTGACGATGCGCGGCGGGGGCGCGCTTTCGCCCTTCAGGCCGACAAATTCAACGCGGCGCCCGCCGGCGGTTTTGGCGGCGGGGCCGGGGCCGCGCGCGGCGGTGGTTTCCTCGATCAGCGTATTCCAGTCGCCACAGGCATCGCAGCGCCCCTGCCATTTGGGGCTGACCGCCCCACAGGCTTGGCAAACGAAACGGCTGCGATCCTTGGCCATTCAGGCGCGCACGCGGATCAGATGATCTTCGTGCGGATATCGCCCACACCTTCAACAAAACCTTCCAGCACATCGCCGCGCACCACGGCGGCGACCCCTTCGGGCGTGCCGGTCATGATCAGGTCTCCGGGGGCCAATTCCACCAGTTCCGACAGATTGGCGATAACCTCGGGGACGGACCAGATCAGCTTGGACAGGTCCGATGTCTGCGTGACCTTGCCATTCACCTTGAGTTCGATCTTGCCTTTGGATGGGTCAATCCCGGCAGCCGGCACCAGCAGGCCCATAGGGGCGGATTTGTCGAAACCCTTGCCCATATCCCAGGGGCGGCCGGTCTTTTTCGCCTCATTCTGGATATCGCGGCGCGTCATATCCAAGCCGGCGCAATAGCCCCAGACATAGGAAAGCGCGTCGGCCACCGCGATATTGCGCCCGCCGCGACCAATGGCGACGACCAATTCCATTTCATGATGCAGCGACTTGGTGACGGACGGGTAAGGCATATCCGCAGCATTGATCACCACGGAATCGGCCGGCTTGGCGAAATAGAAGGGCGGTTCGCGGGTTGGGTCGCTGCCCATTTCAATGGCGTGTTCGGCATAGTTGCGGCCCACGCAGAAAATCCGGCGCACCGGGAAAAGCGCGTCACTGCCCTTGATCGGCAGCGCGGCAACGGGCGGGGGCGGGAAGACATAGGAAACCATCCGAGCGACTCCTTCGGCTATTCCATGCCGCTATACCCCCAGCCGAGGCCTGCCGGAAGGCGGGGCGGGTGCTTTGTGTGTCATATGAGCGTGACGGCGCATCTGTCTGAGGTGGCGAGATTCCGCCCAAACAAAAACGCCCGGTCAGGGGGGTGACCGGGCGCTACTTTGTATTTTCCGATCGGAAAGGTCGGGCGAGCCGGCAGGGGATGCCGGGATCGCGACCGCCGGCAAAGCCATGGCCGACAAGGATTTTCTAGAACATTTGGCCGAAAAAGCAAAGCCCCAAAAGCGATGGCGCCTTGTGAAGAAACCGTTTCACTCCGCCGCAGCGCGCGCACCGCTTCAACCGTGCCATCCGGCGCCCAGCCTTCTGCGACCAGGCGCGGCGCCAGGCGCTGCACCGCCTGGTTATGCAGCGAATTCACCGCAAGCTGAGCGGCGCTGCGCGATGGTGCTGTGAGTGTCGCGGCCAAAGCCCCGGCGCCATCAATCCTCACCAGATGCGCCTTGCCCGTGCGCACCAGAGGGATTTTCTGATCCGATGGCGTGGAATGATCCATCCGCCCGGGCAAATCCTGCACGCGCTGATCCAGGCTGCCACCCAGCGCCACATTCAATTCCTGCATGCCGCGACAAATCGCGAGCAAAGGCACCCCTGCAGCAATGGCAGCCCGGATCAAGGGCAGGGTGGTGGCATCGCGGTCCTGATCTTCCGGCGTGCCCTCGGCATGGGGCGGGCCATCATAATGGCCAGGCCAGACATTGGACCGGCTGCCGGTCAGGATCAGGCCATTGATATGGGCAAGGTAATCCTCTGCCGCGTCCTGACCGGCTGCAGGCAGCAGCACCGGGGTGCCGCCCACCGGGCCGCGCACCACGCGCACATAGCTGTCAGACGCCGCGTGATTGGGCGTTCCGAAGATGCCGAAGGGCTTTATGCAGCAGGAAATGCCGATCAGAGGTCGCATGGGATGTTACATTTCCGCGACACCATGGCGGGATCAAGGCGATTCGGTTGATTTGCGAAGATTTTTTTGAGGCATGGGGACTTCAGGGCACAAAACCATCAACCAGCACTACCTGGCTTTCCGTTGTTTCAATCCGCAGTTTCAACAGCGGCGCATATTCCGGGCTGAAATAGAAGGCGCGGGCGGCATCCAGACTTGGGAATTCCAGCACCACCATGCGGCTGAAGCCCTCGGCATTCTCAAGCCGTTCCATAGTGCCGCCGCGCACCGCATAGCGCCCGCCATATTGCGCGATTACGGCCGGGACCCCGGCGCGATAGCGTTCAAACCCCTCAGGGTCAGTGACTTTGACGTTTGCGATCAGATAGCCCGGCATGGTTGGGTTCCTTTCAGGTCAGTGGCGGCGCCAGCCAGCGCTGGAAGCCTGGCCTTTCGCCAAGCTTGGCATACCAGCGCGCCAGGGTGGGGAATTCCGGCATGCCGGGCAGGCGCACTTCCGGGCCAAACCAGCGGCGCGCGTAACAGCCAAGCACGATATCAGCGATGGTCATGGTCGCGCCATCCAGATACGGCCCGCCATGGCGCGTGATCCAGGCATCAACTATCGCCCAGCATTCGCCGGCTGCCTGCGCTGCCGCTTCAATCTGCGCCATGTCGCGTTTTTCGGGCGGCGTGCGTACCAGCCCCCAGAACAGATTACGCTCAGCGGGGCCCAGGGTCGTAAGCTGCCAATCCATCCAGCGATCCGCCGAAGCCCGCGCCGCCGGGTCCGCCGGGTAAAGCGGGCTTTGGTATTTCATCGCCAAATACCGCAGCATGCTATTCGATTCCCACAGCACGAAATCGCCATCTTCCAGCGTGGGCACGCGACCATTCGGGTTCATGGCGCGGTAATCCGCATCATTCACCCGGCCATGTTCCATGCCGGCATCCACGCGATCATATGGTTGCCCGAGTTCATCGAGCATCCAAAGCACCTTCTTCACATTGATCGAATTGGTGCGGCCCCAAAGCTTCAACATCTCAGCGCCTTTTCGCTTCAATCGCGTCCCAGATGGCGCGTTCCAGATACACGCCATCAAAGCGCGCCAATTCCTGCAAGCCGGTCGGGCTGGTGACGTTGATTTCAGTGAGGTAGCCGCCAATCACATCAATGCCGACAAAAATCATCCCGCGCGCCTTCAATTCCGGCCCGATGCGCGCGCAGATTTCGCGCTCACGCTCGGTCAGCTTGGTGGGTTCCGGCCGACCGCCGACATGCATATTGGACCGCGCCTCACCGGCCGCCGGCACGCGGTTGATGCCGCCCATGGCGACGCCATCCACCAGGATGATGCGCTTATCGCCTTCCCGCACGGCGGGCAGGTATTGCTGGATCATCAGCGGTTCGCGTGAGCGTTCCGTGAAAAGCTCCACCAGCGCATTCATGTTCGGATCATCGGGGCGCAGATGAAACACGCCCGCGCCGCCATTGCCGAAAAGCGGCTTGATAATGATGTCGCCATGTTCGGCCCGGAAGGCGGCGATGCGGCGCCGGTCAGCGGTCACCATCGTAACCGGCATCAAATCCGGGAAATGGGTGACGAACAGCTTTTCCGGCGCATTGCGCACCTGCGCGGGGTCATTCACCACGAGCGTCTTGGGGTGGATATGTTCCAGAATATGGGTGGCCGTGATGTAGCCCATGTCAAAGGGCGGGTCTTGGCGCATCAGCACCACATCGGCATCGCGGCCAAGGTCCAGCTCCTCCTCGGCGCCGAAGCTGTAGTGGTTGCCATATTCGCGCCGGAGCGTGATGGGCCGCGCCCAGGCAGTCACGCGCCCGCCGCGCAGCGCCAAATCCCGGACATGGTAATGCCAGAGCTTATGGCCCCGCGCCTGGGCTTCCAGCATCAGGGCGAAGGTGGAATCGCCATCAATATTAATGGTTTCGATCGGGTCCATCTGGACCGCAACGCGCAGCGAAGTCGTCATGCCATCTATCCTGGTTCTGGCCCGTTAGGGGGTTTGAAGCCGAGTTTTGGCCGCCGCGCCAGCCCGGGGCGGCTTGGGGTGCCACGAAACAGGTTGCAATGGTCTCAAATCCTTGCCTAACCTATCCCAAGCGTTAACCGGGCCCCGGTCCGGGAGGCAGCAAACAATGAATAAACAAGGAGGAACCGAATTATGACGGAAATCAAAAGGCGTACCCTGTTGCGCTCCGGCGCTGGGGTAGCGGCGGCGGGCATTCTGTCCGCCCCCATGGTCCATGCCCAAGGCACCGGCGGCACGCTCCGCTGCGGCTTCTGGGACCATTGGGTGCCCAATGGCAATGTGATTATGCGCCAGCTTTGCGCCGAATGGGGCCAAGCCAATCGCGTTGATGTGCAGATGGATACCGTCACATCCAACGGCAACCAGATTCTGCTGACCATCAATGCGCAGGCGCAGTCGCGCACCGGCTATGATCTGATGTCCTTCCCCGCCTGGGAGCCCAGCAACCACCAGCGCATGCTTGAGCCGGTGGATGATGTCATGCGCAACCTGACGCAGAAGTATGGCGCGGTTAACTCAGCGGCTGAATATCTGGGCAAGCCTGCAGGCACTTGGGTGGCGATCCCCGCCGTGGCCGGCACGCAGTTGAAGCCTTCCTGCGTGCGCTTTGACCTTTTGCAGCAGCATGCCGGCATTGATATCCGCGCCATGTGGCCGGCGCGGGGTGAACGCGGCGCGACCGCCGATCAATGGAATTGGGAAACCTTCGCCCGTGCCGCGGAAGCCTGCCACCGGGCTGGCTTCTCCTTCGGCCTGCCGATGGGCAGCTTCACCGATGCCGTGGATTGGGTCGGTGCGCTGTTCAATTCATACGGCGCCTTCATGATGGATGATAAGGGCGCCATCACGGTGCGCAATAACGCCAAGCTGCGCGCTGCGGTAGAAATGTGCGCCCGCATCAGCCGCTTCCTGCCCAATGATGTCTGGGCCTGGGATGATGGCGGCAATAACCGCGCGCTGATTTCCGGCCGTTCGGCACTGATCTTTAACCCGCCTTCAGCCTGGGCGGTGGCAAAGCGCGATGCGCCGCAGGTTGCGGAAAACTGCTGGACCGTGCCGATGCCGGCCGGGCCAGAAGGGAGCTTCGCGGCTTATCTGCCCTATTTCTGGGGTATCTGGAATTTCAGCCGCAGCAAGGGCGCGGCCAAGGCTTTCCTGGAATGGCTGTCTGATCGTGCGCAGGCGGAACGCCAGACCAATGGGTCTAATGGGTATGACATTCCGCCCTTCGCCAGCATGGCGGATTTCAAGGTTTGGGAAACCGAAGGCCCACCGGTAGGTACGGTCTATAACTACCCGGTGCGCGCGCACCACAATGCGAAGACCTCCATCGCCATGGCGCCCGCGCCGGCCGCGATGGCGGTGCAGATGTATAATCAGGGTCTGAACACGAAGCTCGTTGCCCGCATCGTGCAGGGCGGTGAATCCGTGGATCAGGCGCTGGGCTGGGTGGAGCGCGAGCTCAACACCATCCGCCGCGGCGGCTGACCGCGCATGACGGGCGGCCCTGCGCCGCCCGTCTCTCATTTCAGGAAAGGTTCAGACCATGGCCGCTGACGCCAGCACGGCGCCAAATATGTCTTCTGCGCCCAATTCAGGGCGTGCTTCCAGCCTGCAACGCTTGGCGCGGCGGCGTTCGACCATTGCCGTTCTGATGACCACTCCCTTGCTGGTGGTGCTGATCGGCTTGGTTGCCTATCCGGCGGGCTACGGGATTTACCTTTCCACGCTTAATCGCCGCATGACTGGTTTCATGGAAGGCGAATGGCTGCCCACCGGTCTCGGCAATTTTGAAATCCTGCTTGAAAGCGAAACCTTCTGGGCAGTTGCCTGGCAATCCTGCATCTTCGCCATTACTGCGGTGATCCTGAAGGCGTTGGTCGGCTTTTGGCTGGCGCATATGCTGCACCACATCCCAAGTAAGGGGCAGCGGAAATGGCGCGGCATGCTGCTGATCCCCTGGGTTATTCCGCCAGCGCTTTCCACGCTTGGCTGGTGGTGGATGTTTGACCCTGCCTATTCTTCCATCAATTGGCTGTTTCAGGTTGTTGGTATTCCAGCCGTTCCCTGGCTTGGTGAGAAATGGTGGGCGCGGCTTTCCATCATCATCGTAAATGTCTGGTATGGCGCGCCCTTCTTCATGATCATGTATCTGGCGGCGCTGAAATCTGTGCCGGAACAGCTTTATGAGGCCGCGGCGATTGATGGCGCCACAAGCTGGCAGCGCCTGCGCTATGTGACGCTGCCGATGATGGCCAATATCATTTCGATTACCGTGCTGTTCAGCCTGATCGTCACCTTTGCCAATTACGATATTGTGCGCGTGCTGACCAATGGCGGGCCGCGGGATTTGACGCATGTCTTTGCGTCCTACGCATTCCAGGTTGGGATTCTTTCGGGCAATATTCCGCGCGGTGCCGCGGTAAGCCTTTTCATGTTCCCGATCCTTGCCATTTGCGCCTTCTTCGTGCTGCGTGGCGTCACCCGTCGCAATAAGGAGCAGATGTAATGTCAGCAGCCGCTGCAACCAATCGCGATATGCCGAGCCTTTATGGCACGGCGGGATCGCTCCGTTCGGAACGGCGCTGGGCGCTGATCTGGGCGTATATTTCGCTGATCTTTTCGGCGATTATTCTGCTGACGCCGCCGGTCTATATGCTGATCACCAGCCTTAAGACCAGCGCCGAAATTGCCGATCAAAAGGGCAATCCTTGGATTGTCCGCAATCCCACGCTGGACAATTACTGGGAGCTGATCACCAATTCACTGTTTCAGGGCTTCTTCATCAATAGCGTGATCGTGACCGTGGTGGTTGTGGCTTTGACGATGGTGATTTCCATCCTGGCGGCCTTCGCGCTGGCGCGCATGCGTTTCTGGGGCAGCCAGGTTTTGGCCACCGGTGTGTTCCTGACCTATCTGGTGCCGGATACGCTGTTGTTCATTCCGCTCTATCAGATTGTGGGTGGGCTTGGCTTGCTCAATTCCATCTGGGGGCTGGTGTTGGTCTATCCGACCTTGACGGTGCCCTTCTGCACCTGGATCATGATTGGCTATTTCGCCTCCATCCCCAAGGAATTGGATGAAGCAGCGCTGATTGATGGCGCCACCTGGCCGCAAATGCTGATGAAGATTTTTATTCCCGTGGCGCTGCCTGGCATTATCGCGGCGACGATCTTCGCCTTCACAGTTTCCTGGGCGGCCTTTGTATATCCAACGGCCTTCATCACAACACCGGATCAGATGCCGCTTACCATCGGCGTTGTGTCGCAGCTGGTGCGCGGGGATGTCTTCGTCTGGGGGCAGATCACGGCAGGCGCCTTGCTGGCCGCGCTGCCACCGGTGATCGTCTACGCCTTCCTCATGGATTATTACATCGCTGGCCTGACCGCCGGCGCGACCAAGGGTTGATCGAAAATGGCTCAGGTTTCGCTTCGCAAAATCGTCAAAGCCTATGAAGGCGGCGTCCAAGCCGTAAAAGGCATTGATCTTGAAATCAACGATCATGAATTCGTGGTACTTGTCGGGCCTTCAGGCTGCGGCAAATCCACTACGCTCCGCATGATTGCGGGGTTGGAGGAAATCACCTCGGGCGATATCGCCATTGGCGGCACGGTGGTGAATGACATTCCGCCGCGCGACCGTGACATTGCCATGGTGTTCCAGAATTACGCGCTTTATCCGCATATGAGCGTGTACGACAACATGGCGTTTGGCCTGATGCTGCGGAAATTCCCGAAGGCGGAAATTGATCGGCGCGTGACTGAAGCGGCGCGCATTCTGGACATCACGCCGCTGCTGGAACGCAAGCCCAAGGCGCTTTCAGGTGGGCAGCGCCAGCGCGTGGCGATGGGCCGCGCCATTGTGCGCGACCCCAAGGTGTTCTTGTTCGATGAACCACTTTCCAACCTGGATGCCAAGCTCCGCGTCCAGATGCGCACCGAAATCAAGAAGGTGCATCAGACGGTGAATACCACCACCGTTTATGTGACGCACGACCAAGTGGAAGCCATGACTTTGGCTGACCGCGTGGTGGTGATGAATCACGGCATTATCGAACAGGTCGGCCCACCGCAGGAATTGTATCACCATCCGGCGACAAAATTCGTGGCGGGCTTCATCGGCAGCCCTTCGATGAATTTCATTCCCGCCAGGCTGGAACAAGCTTCTGGCGCGCTCCGCCTGCATTTGCCGCATGATATTGTGCTGGATGTGCCGGCGGCACGCACGGCGCGCTATCAGCCGCATGCTGGCAAGGATGTGCTGTTTGGCATTCGCCCGGAACACCTGACGGATGACAAGCTTACGGATAAATCCAACACCGCGCCTGTCACGCTGAAGCCCGAGGTGATCGAGCCCATGGGCATGGAAACGCTGGTGCATTTCAAGCTGAATGGCACGGAAGTTTCTGCGCGGCTTGATCCAGCGACTCCGGCTGCCGTTGGCGCGCCGCTGTCCTTGATTGCGCATATGGATCAGATGCATCTGATTGATCCCACCTCTGATAAGGTTTTGTAATGAAACGTCTTGAAGGAAAAACCGCCTGGGTCACCGGGGCGGGCAGCGGTATTGGCCGTGCGATTGCCATTTCATTCGCCGCAGAAGGGGCGAAGGTTGCTCTGACGGGCCGTCGCGTTGAACCGCTGGAAGAAACCGCGAAGATGATCGGCGGCGGTGCGGTGATTGTGCCGGCTGATTTGACCGATGAAAAACAAGTCGCCGCCGCACTCGCCAAGGTGGAAGCCACCATCGGTGGGCCGGATATTCTGGTGAATAATGCTGGCGTCAATTTGCCCAAGCGCTATCTGCACCAGCTAACGCCTGAGGCCATTCGCAGCCTGGTGGATGGCAATCTGACTGCGCCCTTCTTCACCTCGGTCGCGGTGCTGCCGGGTATGAGGAAGCGTGGCGGCGGGCATCTAATCCAAATCGCATCCATGGCGGGGAAGAATATCTCCTTCCTATCCGGGCCTGGTTATACGGCGGCGAAGCATGGTTTTGTGGCGCTGTCGCAAAGCATCAATCAGGAAAACGGCATTCATAACATCCGTTCCTGCTGCATCTGTCCGGGCGAAGTGGCGACCGATATCCTGAAGAATCGGCCGGAGCCCGTGCCGCAGGACGATATTGAACGCCTGTTGCAGCCGGAAGATTTGGCGGCCATGGCGCTTTTTGTGGCCACCATGCCGGCGCGCGCCAATATCACCGAAATGCTGGTGACGCCGACCTATATGCGCCTGCTGGCGCCACAGGCGAAAAAGATCGCCGCCATGTAATCGCGCCGCGCCGGCCTTTGCTGTCGGCGCGCTTTCTTTTTTACGGAGTACCCCTCATGGGCAGCACCCCTCCCGTTATGGTCAATGCCGAGGCGCTTGATGCGCTGGTCGCGAATGTGTTTCAGGCTGCCGGCTGTGATGGCCCGGAATCCAGGCGCATCAGCAGCCATTTGGTGGATGCGAATCTTGCCGGGCATGACAGCCACGGCGTAGTACGCGTGCCGCGTTACGTGGAATGGCTGGAAGCGGGCTATGTGTTGAAGGGCCAGACCGCCGATGTGGTGACGGATGGTGGTTCCTTTGCCGTGATTGATGGCAAATGGGGTTTTGGCCAGACCGTGGCGCCTCAGGCTGTGGATTTTGGCATCAAGCGCGCTGTCGAGAATGGCGTTTGCATCACCGCGCTTCGCAATGCCGGGCATATCGGCCGCGTTGGCGCCTATGCCGAACAGGCGATGGAAGCGGGGCTGATTTCGATCCATTTCGTCAATGTCGCGGGCTCCATCCTTGTCGCCCCCTTTGGCGGTGTGGAGCGGCGGTTTTCGACCAATCCGGTCTCGATCGGTGTGCCTTTGCCGGGCCGGCCCATTCTGCTTGATTTCGCGACATCGCTGGTCGCGGAAGGCAAAGTGCTGGTCGCGTCATCTGGCGGCAAGGCGTTGCCGGAAGGTGCGCTGATTGAAGCCGATGGCCGGCTTTCGACCGACCCACATACCCTTTATGGCCCCTACGACACGCTTGGCCCGCGCGATGTTTCCAAGGGCACCGGCGCCATTCGCGCCTTTGGCGAACATAAGGGTTCGGGCTTGGCCTTCATGTGCGAAATGCTGGCCGGCTGCTTGACCGCGGGCGGCACCAGCGGTCCGGTATCTGAGCGCACGCGCATCGCGAACGGTATGCTGTCCATCTTCATCTCGCCCAAGCATTTCGGCACCCAGGTGGAATTTGAACGCATGGGGCTGATCTATGCTGATTGGGTTTCGGAAACCCGCCCCGCCGATTCGGCCGCGCCGGTATTGCTGCCGGGTGAGCCGGAAGCGACGCGCCGTGCGGAACGGCTCGCTGATGGCGTGCCGCTGCCACAGGATACCTGGGCGAATATCATCGGCACCGCGAAGCGGCTTGGGGTGAATAGCGCGATCTGAAGCGGGGCTTCGTTATGCGGGCCGCAGCAAGGCGGCCAGCATCGTGACATCCGGCGCTTCATGCAGCACATCCAAAGCGCCCATCAGTGCATCGGCCCTGCCTTCCGGCAGAATACCCGCGAAACAGGCGCGAACCTTGGCGATTTGTGCCGCGCGTGGCAGCGGGTTTTCCGGGCTGCCCAAGGCGGCTTCCACGCGCTGATCCAGCTTTGTCCCGTTCTGCAATTCGATTTCCACGCGCTGCGGCACCACGGCGTTTTCATCCGTATTGCCATCGCCGAGTAATGCAACGCGTGCCGCCAAAGCATGCGTTACGTCATCGCGCAACAACGCCTCGCTGAAATCGCCAAGCCCGACGCTGCCCGAAAGCAGCGTGCGCGCCACCACATAGGGCAGGCACAGCCGCGCGTAATTGCCAGTCAGGTCAGGCTTGATGGGGCGGCCCACCAGGCGCATCGCGAGCGGCGGCAGGAAAAGCCGCACCGCCGCTACATCTTGAGCGCGCACCCCATGCGCCGCCATCAGGCGCTGCACGCCATCAATCGCGGGATGCGTCAGCCGGCCTGAGGGGAAGGGTTTGTGTGCAAGCCGCGTCACCTGCCAAAGGCTGCCTAGCGCGGCCAAGCCAGGCGCCAGATCATGTTCCGGTTCCGTCAGTTTCAGAAAGCCGAAGGGCCCGGTCAGCCATTGCGCCGGCCCCGCAGCATCCGCCGCCGCCAAATCCGCCGCGCGCAGCCCCGCCATGGCGGCGAAGCCCATTTGCACCGGCAGTGCCATGGAGCCTTCGCTATGCGCCTGCATGGTGCCGGGTATCTGCCCGAGCAAAAGCCCCGCGCCCGCCGAAGCTGTCGTCAGATCAAACCCACGCAGCCGCGCCACCGCGCCATAAGCGCCAAACATCCCCGCCGTGGCCGGGCGGAAAAACCGCATCGGCCCGCGCGCCGCAGCACCTATGGTGCAGGCCAGATCAAGCCCCAGGATCACTGCCGCCATGAAACGCGCACCAGACACGGGGCGGCCTTGGCGGCTTTGCCTTTCCGCCTCGGCCAAGGCGGCGGAAACTGTGGGGGTCATGGCATGCACCACGGCGGCTTCATGGATGGCGTCGAATTCCAGCGCATGTGCCTGAAAGGCATTCATGAAAGCGGCCTGAGACGCCGGCAGCAAAGCGCCATCGCCCCAAAGGCTCGCTTCTTCCCCCGCGCCCCAGCCGCGCGCTGCGGCGAGCAAACCGGGCCGCGCCGCATGGGCCATGCCGGCCACGCCAACCGCGAGCCCATCCAGCAGGAAGACACGCGCAGCGTCCCGCGCGGCGTCAGGAATGGCGGCCTCGGGCGTTTCCAGCACATGGCGGAGCAGGATGGTTTCGGCAGTCTCTGTCATGGCGCCCATGCTGCCCGTGCGGGCGGTGGCGTCAAGCACCATGGCGCGTTTCATCGCTTCGTGCTGCGATAACTCCAAACCGAGGAATCAGCATGACCAAGATCAAAGGCATTGTCGTTTGCCCGCAGCCGCGCGCCGCGGATGTTGGGGCGGAAGTTCTGCGCCGTGGCGGCAATGCCTTTGACGCCGCCGTTGCGACCGCCTTTTGCCAAATGGTGCAGGACCCCTTCATGTGCGGCATTGGCGGCATGGGCACGCTACAGTTCCGCGACGCCAAAACTGGTCGTCAGGGCATGATTGATTTCCACGCCCGCGCCGGCGCCAAGGTGCGCGCCGATATGTGGGAAGCCGATAGCAAGGGCAAATCCGAAATCTCTGGCTATGCGCTGTTTGAGGACCACCGGGCGGAGCTTGGCTATACCGCCATCATGACCCCCGGTACCGTCGCGGGCTTCGCGCATTTTCACGCGCAATTCTGCACCATGGATTGGGCGGATTTGCTGGCGCCGGCCATCGCCATGGCGCGGGGTGGCGTGCTGGTGACGCCGTTTTTTCGAGATTTCCTGGAACGCAAACCGCAGCTGGGCCTGCCCAATGGCATGCAGCGTGTCAGCAAAACGCCAGCCTGCGCCGCGCTTTACCTGAACCAGTCTGGGCAATTGCATGAAGTGGGGGATACGCTCGTGCACACCGAAATGGCGCGCACACTGGAACGCATCGCCACCCAGGGCGCGCAGGATTTTTATACGGGTGAGATCGCCGGGCAGATCATCAGCGACTTCGCCCAAAATGGCGCCTTCATCACCGCTGATGATTTGCGCAATTATCGCGTGCGTGAAAGCGCCCCCGTAATCAGTACCTATCGCGGCTACAAGATATCTTCCAACCCGCCGCCAGGATCGGGCGCGGTACTGATCGCCATGCTGAATATTCTGGAGCAATTTGATCTGGGTGCGCTGCCCGCTGGCAGCGCCGGGCATTATGATCTGGTGGCGCGCGCCATGGCTGCCGCGCATCATGACCGCGATGAGACGCTGGGCGATCCGGATTTTGTGTCCGTGCCAACTGAATCGCTCATGTCGAAAGACCGCGCCGCCACATGGGCCAAGCGCATCAGGGATGGCTGGCTGCCAGGTGGGCGCATTGGAGAACCACCGTCCTGCACCACGCATCTTTCCGTCTGGGATGCGGCGGGGAATTGCGTTTCCGTCACGCATACGCTTGGCACCGGTGCCGGCGTAGTGACACCCGGGCTTGGCTTCAATTGGAACAACGCCATGAAGCTATTTGATATGCGCCCGGGCCGCGCCAATAGCATCGCGCCGGGTAAGGCGCGCACTACCGGTATGGTGCCGACCATTGTCTACAAGGATGATGAGCCTTGGATGATTGTCGGCGCGCCGGGGGGCAGTGTGATCATCTCCGCCGTGCTCACCACCATCATCAATGCGATTGATTTTGGCATGTCAGCCGTGGAAGCGGTTTCCTTCCCGCGCATCCATTGCGAAGGCGGCCCGATTTTCTGCGAAGCACGCGTGCAAGGTGATGTGGTGGTGGCCTTGCAGGGGCTGGGGCATGAAGTGCGCCATTCCCCCATTTCCTATGACCCGACCATGAGCCGCGCCCACGCGATTCTGCTGCGCGATGGCAAGCCGACAGGTGGTGCCGATCCGCGCGGTGGTGGCGGTGTGGCGTTGGCCTGGTAGGCGCTATGCCAAAACCGACACGGCGATTATACAAAGACACGAAAGACTGAAACGAAAGAAACGGAAATGACCACGCAACGCAAAACCGCTTTGATCACCGGTGCCGGCCGCAATATTGGCCGCGCCATCGCGCTTGATCTGGCGCGCATGGGCTTCAATGTCGTCATCAATGGCTCACGCAATCGCGAAGCTTGTGAGGCTGTCGCCGCCGAAGCCCGTGCCCTTGGCGTGGAGGCTTTGGTTGCCATGGCCGATGTTGGCGTGGCCGAGGAATGCGCGCGCATCGCGCGTGACGCGATTGCAAGCTTCGGCGCGGTGGATGTGTTGGTGAATAACGCAGCGCTCCGCCCCGATGGGCGTTTCCTGGAAATGAGTGATGCGGATTGGCGCCGCGTGATTTCGGTTGACCTCGATTCCAGCGTGTGGCTTTCCCGCGCCTGCCTGCCGGGGATGCTGGATCGCGGCTGGGGGCGGATTGTGAACCTGCTCGGCATGAATGCCATTCATGGCTATAATGGCCGCGCGGCGGTTTCGGTTTCCAAGCATGGGCTTTGGGGGCTTACCAAGGCTTTGGCGAAGGAATTCCGTGCCGGTGGGCAGGCTTGGTCAGCCGCATGAAATCGCGGCGGTTGTCTCCATGCTGGTGTCAGATGGCGGTGCCTTCGTGAATGGCCAGATGATCCAAGTGAATGGCGGCGCGGAGACGTGATTACGGTGGCGTAAGGCCCGGCGGCGGGAGTGCCGTCCCGCGTGGGCCAAAGGCGCTCTGGTTTTCGCTTTTCTCGCAAGCCACCAGTGCCAGGGCCAGGAAGATCACAAACCGCAGGGCCATGCCGCGCTCTCCTTAAAATGCGCGCACGGGTTAGCATGAAAGCGCCGTCTGGGCTAAAGGCGCGGCCATCCAAGCCTTGAACGGAATGCCCGCCATGACCCAGCCCGAACCCAGCATCCAACCCATGATCGGCCTGATCGGCGGCTCCGGGCTTTATGACATGGAAGGACTGGAAGACCGCCGCTGGGTGAAGGTGCATACGCCCTGGGGTGATCCTTCGGATGAAATCCTGACCGGCCGGCTTTATGGCGTGCCCTGTGCCTTCCTGCCCCGTCATGGGCGCGGCCATCCCATCCCGCCCTCCGCGCTCAATTACCGCGCCAATATTGATGCGCTGAAGCGGATTGGCTGCACGGAAATCATTTCGCTTTCCGCCGTGGGGTCCCTGCGAGTAGATTTGCCGCCCGGTCATTTCGTCATTGTGGACCAGTTCATTGACCGGAGTTTTGCGCGCGAGAAATCCTTCTTCGGCACCGGCTGTGTCGCGCATGTCTCGGTCGCGCATCCGGTCTGCCCGCGCCTGGGTGACGCGCTGGAAGCAGCCGCGCGCAAGCTGGCGCTGCCGGTCACACGCGGCGGCACTTACCTTGTCATGGAAGGCCCGCAATTCAGCACCAAGGCGGAAAGTGAGCTCTATCGCGCCTGGGGCTGCAGCGTGATCGGCATGACCAATATGCCCGAAGCGAAACTCGCGCGCGAGGCGGAGCTTTGCTACGCGACCGTTGCCATGGTTACGGATTTTGATTGCTGGCACCCCGACCATGAAGCCGTGACGGTGGATCAGGTGGTGAAGGTGCTGTTTTCCAATGCCGATAAGGCGCGCGCTTTGGTGCAGCATGTGGTGCCCGCGCTTGGCGCCAAGCGCGGCCCCTGCCCCGCCGGCTGCGACCGCGCACTTGAACATGCGCTGATCACGGCCCCCGAAAAGCGCGACCCGGAATTGCTCGCCAAGCTGGATGTTGTGGCGAAGCGCGTTTTGGGGTGATCAGCCGGGGACGCGAATACGCGCCCGCAAGCCCCCCAAGGGGCTGTCTTCCAGGAAAACATCGCCGCCATGCGCGCGGGCAATATCGCGCGCAATGGCAAGACCAAGCCCGGTGCCGCCGCCCGACAGGCTGGTGAAGGGCTTGAAGGCGTCTTCCCGCGCCGCTTCTGGAATCCCCGGCCCATCATCATCAATCGAGATATCCGCCCAGATGCCATTCTGGCCGCGTGGCTGCTCCGTTAGTGTCACCGTCACCCGCTTGGCGTGCTTGCGGGCATTATGAAGCAGATTGCCAAAGCAACGCCGCATGGCACCGGCGCGGAGTTCCATCAGCAGCGACTCCGGACCCTCAAAAGGTATTGCCGCGCCACCGCGCGCCTGTTGCGTGACAACGCCCCGGAGCAAGGCAGCAAGGTCGGTTTCTTCCGGCTGTTCCAGCCCTTCACCGCGTGCAAAGGCCAAGTACACGCCGATCAGGCGATCCATTTCCTCCACATCTTCCGTCATCGCTGCGGCATCTTCGCGCGCCGCTTCTGGCAGCATGGCAAGCCCAAGTCGAAGCCGCGTGAGCGGCGTGCGCAAATCATGGCTGATGCCGGCCAGCATTTCCGTCCGGCTATCCACGAAACGACGAATGCGTTCTTCCATGCGGTTGGAGCCCGTCGCGGCGTGGCGCACCTCGGCCGCCCCTTCCGGTTTCATTGGCCCCACCGTGCGGCCCATGCCGAAAGCCTCCGCCGCGGCCGAGATTTTGCGCAGCGCGCGCACCTGGTTGCGCATGAAAATCGCGGCCACCAGGAACAGCAGCAAGGAAGACCCCACGACCCAGATGACAAAAAGATAGATCGTTCCGCTGAACAGGCGCTTGCGCGCAACCTCCACATGCAAGACACCATCGGGCATCTGCACGCGAATGATCACACTGCGCGGATCGCTTTGCCAATCAGCATCAAAGGGCAGGCGCACACGTTCCTGCATGGCCGCTGCCAAATCTTCCTCGAGCGGCAGCAGAGGCATGGCAACGGGGCGCCCACCGGTTGTGGCAAGCCTCGCCCCCGATTCATAGGCGAGAGACAAATCTAGCCGCCAGGCAGCTTCGCGGAAAATCCAGGTGCGGTCCTGCTCCACGGTTTCGCGTTCCAGCAGGCCCACCACCATGGCAACATCGCCAGCCACGCCGGCGGCGAGGCGGCGGGAAATCACATCCAAATGGCTGCCATAGAAGACCTGCAAGGCAATAGCTTGCAACAGGATCAATGGCACCAGAATGATCAGCAGCGAACGGCCCAAAAGCCCGCGTGGCACGAGCCAGCGCAAGCCCAGGCCACGCCATGTCACGGCCCTGGCCTCAGCACATAGCCACGATGGCGAATGGTCTGAATGAAGCGCGGCTCCCGCGGGTCGGGCTCCACCTTGCGGCGCAGCCTGGTGACCTGCACATCAATCGCGCGTTCGCCGGCATCGGGCGTGCCAAGCGCTTCGCCGATATCCTCGCGGCTCAGGATTTCGCCGGCGCGCCGGGCAAGGGCTTGCATCAAGGCGGCCTCACCGCCCGTCAGGCGAATAATGCCATCTGGGCCGCGCAATTCGGCGCGTTCAATGTCAAACCAGCGATTGCCGATCTGCATGGGCACCAGGCTTTGCGGCGCGGTGGGCGCTGGCGTGGCGCGGCGCAGAATGGTGCGAATGCGCAAGGCCAATTCACGCGGATCAAAGGGCTTTGCCAAATAATCATCCACGCCCTGTTCCAGCCCGGCGATGCGATCATCCGGCGCGCCGCGCGCGGTCAGCATCAGGATCGGCACTTCCTGACCTTCGGCACGGAGCGCGGCGGTCAGTTCCAGCCCCGACTCCCCCGGCATCATCACATCCAGCACCAGAAGATCGAACGCCATATCCGCCAAGGCAGCCCGCGCCGTGGCGGCATTTTCGGCGGTGCTGACGCGAAAACCCTGTTCGGTCAGAAAGCGCTGCAATAGCGCGCGCAGCCGCGCATCATCATCTACCACCAGAATATGTGCGGGGTCTTCCTGGCCGTTCATCGCCTGCTGCCCTCAGCTTCCGGCCCTTCCAGCCGCGCCAGGCTTGCCTGCGCATCTTCCCCCATCAGCCCGCGCATGACGCGGCGAAAGCCGTCCACCGCCGCGGGGCCCGCTTCGCGATAGGCGCGCATCACAGTCTCTCGCTGGCGTTCAAAAAGGCGGCGTTCCAGCGCCATGCCCTTATCGGTCAGTGTAAGGCGCCTTTGCCGCCGGTCGTTCTCACCCGGCGCCTGCACCACATAGCCATCGCTCATCAGCGGTTGCAGCACGCGCCCCAGGCTTTGCTTGGTGATGCTGAGGATCCCCAGCAATTCGCCAACCGTGATCCCTGGCCGCCGCCCCACAAAATGCAGCACGCGATGATGCGCGCGCCCCATATCGAGCGTGGCCAAAATTTCATCCGCGCCAGCGGTGAAATCACGATAGCCGAAGAACAGCAAATCCTGGGCAAGGCGGAGTTCTTCTTCCCGCAGGAACAGCAGATTGCGCCCGGCGGGCAGGGCGCGCGCCTCGGCCATTTCTGCAATATTGGTGCTGCCCCGTGTCGGCATTGCCCGCATCCCCATTTGGACAGGATTATTGACGCATTCGCCGCCCCTGTCCAATGCGAAAGGCGCGACACCGCGCGCTTTGCAAGGCAGCAACCGCCTCTCTATATGCCCCCTGACATTGTCGCCGGAGAAACAACCATGATCAATCGCCGCCCCCTACTGGCCGCCGCCTTGCTCGCCACCCCTTCCATCGCCCGCGCCCAGGGCGGATGGCCGGCACGCCCGGTACGCGTGATTGTGCCCTGGCCGCCGGGTGGGTCCACGGATGTGCTGGTGCGCATTTATTGTGAATTGATGCAGCCGATCCTGGGGCAGAATTTCATCATCGAAAATCGCCCCGGCGCGGGCGGGAATATCGGCATTGATGCCACCGCGAAGGCCACGCCGGATGGCTACACCATGGGCATCGCTTCCGTCGGGCATTTGGTGATCAACAACTTCCTTTATGCCCGCCTGCCCTATGACCCGGCGCGGGATTTGGTGCCGGTCGGCATCGCCTGGGATTTGCCCAATGTTGTCGTGGTCTCCTCGCAGCATAATCCATCGCGGAGCCTCGCGGATTTCACTGGCTGGGTGCGCGCCAAGCGTGGCGGCTTTACCTATGGCTCGCCCGGTGTTGGCACCACGGGGCATCTGACCGGCGCGCTTTTCGCTGGGCGCGTGCAGGTGGAAGGCACGCATGTGCCCTTCCGCGGTGCGGCGCAGATCATCCCCGCCATGCTTTCGGGTGATCTCGATTCCGCACTGGATAACCTCGCTTCCTATGTGCCGGTCATTCAGGAAGGGCGCATGCGCGCGCTGGCCGTCACTTCAGCCGCGCGCTGGCCGACCATGCCGGATGTGCCCACCATGGCCGAGGCCGGGCTTGCGGATTTCGTCGTTTCTTCCTGGCAGGGCTTTGTCTTCCCGGCTGGGACCCCCAGCATCGCGATCGAACGGGTCAGTGCGGCGCTGCGCCGCATTGTGGCAGACCCCGCCGTGAAGGAACGCTTCCTGCGTGTGGGCGCCGAGGCCGTGTGGTCCACCCCGGAAGACATGATCGCCCGCGCCCAGCGCGAACGCCCCATGTGGCAGGAAGCGGTGCGGGTTTCCGGCGCAAGGCTGGAATAACGGCCTGTGACCCCCGCTGCTACCTGGGGCAATGCGCTTTTCATTGACCACGCCATTCTGCGCCTGGGTTGGCGCAATTGGGGCGTGGTGGCGCCGGGGCGGCTTTACCGGTGCAACCACCCGCTGCCCTGGCAATTGCGCCGGGCGGCGCGGCGCCATGGCATCCGCACCCTCATCAATCTGCGCGGCCATCGCGCCGATTGCGGCGCCGATGCACTCAGCCGGGCTGAAGCCGCGCGGCTTGGCCTGGCCCATATAGACGCGCCTTTTGAAAGCCGCGGCGCGCCCCATAAGGACCGCATCCTCCGCCTGGCTGGGATTTTCCAGGAAATCGAGGAACCTGCGCTGATCCATTGCAAATCGGGCGCTGATCGCACCGGGCTTGCGGCCGGTATCTGGCTTTTGCTGCAAGGCCGCCCGGCGAGCGAAGCCTTGGCCCAACTCTCACTCCGCCACGGCCATGTCGCGGCGGCGCGCACCGGTATTTTGGACGCTTTCTTCAAAAGCTTTGCCGCCTTCCAGCATGACAATCCGGGCATCCCCTTCCTGGATTGGGTGCGCGATACCTATTCCGAAGCCGCCCTGCGGGAGAGCTTTTCCAGCAACGCCTGGGCGGATCGGCTGGTAGACCAGGTACTGCGGCGGGAATGATCTGGGCAGGCCCGCCTTGATTTCGCCCCTTTTTGCTTCGCACCATTTCAATAAAATCATATGCTTGCGATGAAACATGCAGAAACAAGGCTTGAATCGCTTTTGTCATATCTTCATGGGAAAGTAACACTGGGCTGATGAAAGAAGCGCTGCCAGCGCGGCCTTCAGCCCGGAAAAGAAGGGTTCGATGGACGGTTTTCTTCCTGCGGAACATGGTCGGCGCAAGACGCTCAAGACACCCATCGGGTGCGTGGGCGATGGGCTCCATTCTGGCCGCCGGATCTCCCTCATGATCCACCCTGCCGCGACCGGCGCTGGCATCCAGTTTCGCCGCACCGATCTTGGCGTGGACATCCCTGCCCGTTTTGATTTCGTAGTCGATACGCGGCTTTGCACCACCATCGCGGCGCCAACAGCGCCCGAAGCGCGCATCGGCACCATTGAACATATCATGGCCGCCCTTGCCGGCGCTGGCATTGATGACGCCATCATCGAAGTGGATGGCCCGGAAATCCCCATCCTGGATGGCTCCGCCGCGCCCTTCCTGTTTCTGATTGATTGCGCCGGCATCGCCACCAGTGCCGCGCCGCGCCAAATCATTGAAGTGCTGCGCCCCATCCGGGTGGAAGATGGCCATGGTGCCTTCGCTGAATTGCACCCCAATACCGAAACCGCCTTCGATGCGGTGTTGGAGATTGACTACCCCAATACCGCCATTGGCCATCAATCGCTGAATTTCCGCCTGACGCCGGAAGCCTTCCGCGCCAATTTGGCGGATTCCCGCACTTTTGGCCTCGCGGAAGATGTCGCCCGGCTGCACGCAGCCGGCCTTGCCCTGGGCGGCAGCTTGGCCAATGCCGTGGTCGTGGATGGCATGACCATTCTGAACCCTGCCGGGCTGCGCCATGCGGATGAATTTATCCGCCACAAGATGCTAGATGTGGTTGGGGACCTTGCCTTGGCCGGCGCGCTGCTCAGTGCCCGTTTTATCGGCAGCCGTTCCGGCCATGCGCTGAATAATCAGCTGCTGCGCGCCCTTTTCGCCGACCCCACCGCCTGGCGCTCGCTGGGTGAAGCGGTCGCGCCAGCCAAGCAAAAGGCCCCGGCCTTCGCCTGATATCGAGCATCTACGCCAGGGCGATTTCACCCGCGGCCATTCTGCCCTATATCTGCGGCGTCTTTCTGTTGAACCGGGAATCATGCGCCGCTTCCTACCTATAGCCCTTATCCTTACCCTGGCAGCTTGTGGCAGTTCGACGCCGCAGCAAAGCACCGGCGCGGACCCCTCGCTGACGCGGCGCGTCACCGCCAATGCGGCTGATGAGGAACCGCAGATTCTCTATCGCCTGGGTATGCAGAGCCTGCGGGAACGCAACTACGCCCGCGCCGTGGAATATTTCGATGCTATTGAACGTGAGCATCCCTATTCCGCCTGGTCTACCAGCGCGAAACTGATGGCGGCCTATACTGAATATCTGCGCAACCGCTATACGGAAGCCATCGGCGCGCTTGATCGCTTCATTCAACTCCATCCATCGCATCGCGACATCGCCTATGCCTATTACCTGCGCGCGCTGTCGCAATATGAACAGATCACGGATGCGCAGCGCGATCAGCGCCAGACCACCATCGCCATTGCATCCTTGCAGGAAGTCATCAACCGCTTCCCCGATAGCGCCTATGCCCGCGATGCGCGGCTAAAGATTGACCTGGGCCGAGACCATCTGGCCGGCAAGGAAATGACCGTGGGGCGCTTCTATCAGCGCCAGGGCCTGTATCAGGCGGCCATCGGCCGCTATCGCCGCGTGGTGGAGGATTTCCAGACCACGAACCACGTACCCGAAGCTTTGCATCGGATGGTAGAAATCTACCTGAACCTTGGCCTGACAGAAGAAGCGCGTCGCAACGCCGCCGTGCTTGGCTATAACTACCCCGGCAGCGATTGGTACGCCGATAGCTACGCCTTACTTGTTGCCGCCGGCGCCGAAGCCCGTGGTGAGCGTCCCGGCTTTGTGAGCCGGATGCTGAACAAGATTTTCTGAGCACGGGGCGGCGCGCCGATGCTCGCCTCTCTGGCCATTCGCGATGTGGTGCTGATCGAAAAGCTCGACCTGAGCTTCGATGCCGGGCTTGCCGTACTGACCGGCGAAACCGGCGCCGGCAAATCCATATTGTTGGATAGCCTTGGCTTGGCGCTCGGCCACCGCGCCGAAGCCGGGCTAGTGCGCGCGGGTCAAACACAAGCAAGCGTCGCCGCCGCCTTTCTGCCAAGCCCCGATCACCCCTGTTTCGATATCCTGCGCGACCAAGGCATCAGCGCCGAAGATGAATTGGTGCTGCGCCGCGTGCTGCAAGCCGATGGCAAATCCCGCGCCTTCATCAATGACCAGCCGGTCAGTGTTGCCTTGCTCAAACGTCTGGGCGCAACACTGGTAGAAGTGCAAGGCCAGCATGAACAAGTGGGCCTTGCCGACCCCGCCACACATGCCGGGCTGCTGGATGCTTTTGGTGCCTTGGATGGCGAACGCAGCGCCACCGCCACCGCCTGGGCCACCTGGCGCGATGCCACGCGCCGTCTGGCCGCCGCGCGCGAAGCAATCGCCAGCGCGCAGCGCGAAGAAGAATGGCTGCGCCACGCCGTTGGCGAATTGACCGACCTTGCCCCCGAAGAAGGCGAAGAAGATACACTCGCCGCCGAACGCCAAAGGCTGCAACAGGGCGAACGCCGTGCCGAGGCCATCGCCACCGCCCTTGGGGAGCTCACGCCGCGTGACCGCCGCGCAGCCTCCCCCGCCCGCGCATTGCGCGAAGCAGCGCGCGCGCTGGAACGCCTGCCGCCACCCAATGAAGAAGCGCAACCCGCCATCCAGGCCCTTGCCGCCGCACAGGATGCCTTGAGCGAGGCAGAAACCCTGCTCTCGCGCCTCATGAACGAAGCCGGCCCCGATCCGCGCCGGCTGGAACAGGTGGAAGAACGGCTATTCGCGCTGCGCGCCGGCGGGCGCAAACACAGCGTGCCGGTTTCGGAATTGGCAAGCTTGCTCGGCAGGCTACGCGCTCGGCTGGAAGCGCTGGATGCCGGCGCGGGCGAAGTAGCCACACTTGAAGCCGCCGAAGCAAAAGCGCGCGGCAGCTACATCGCCGCCGCCGGCAAGCTTTCCGCCACGCGACGCAAATCCGCCGCCGCGCTTGAAAAAGCGCTTGCTGAAGAACTACCACCGCTAAAACTGGACCGCGCGCGCCTGGTAATTGATATCACCGCCCGCGACGAAAACGCCTGGGGCGCTGATGGGCAGGATCGCGTCAGCTTCCTGGTCGCAACCAACCCAGGGCAAACGCCTGGCGCGCTCGCGAAAATCGCCTCGGGCGGGGAACTCTCGCGCCTTATGCTCGCACTCAAAGTCGTGCTGTCACGCGGCTCGCCCGTGCCAACCCTGATCTTTGACGAGGTAGACAGCGGCATTGGTGGCGCCACCGCCGCCGCAGTCGGCGAACGCCTGGCGCGCGTTGCAGACCGCGTGCAAGTGCTGGTGGTGACGCATAGCCCGCAAGTCGCGGCGCGCGGCACAAGGCATTTCCGCGTGGCAAAACAAGTAAAAGGGCAGCGCGCGGAGACGCGGGTAGAAATACTTGATCAGGCGGAAAGATATGAGGAACTGGCGCGCATGCTGGCGGGGGAAAAGGTAACCGAAGCGGCGCGGGCGGCGGCGCGGAGCCTTTTGGGGGGTAAAGAGTGAGAATTGAAGAAAGGGCGGGGGAGAGAACTCCCCCGCGCCCCCTCCTTTTTTTGATATTCCGCTCTTGCAATAGGGGGACGCCATGAAGGCGCCTGCCATACAGGATCTGACGGAATTGGATGCGGTGATTGAGCTTGCGGAGCTTGCGCGCGATATCGCGCGGCATGACAGGCTCTATCACGCAAAAGACCAGCCGGAGATCACAGACGCGGAATATGACGCGCTGGTAGCACGCAACCGCGCGCTTGAAGCGCGCTTCCCACAACTGATCCGGAGCGACAGCCCATCACGGCGCATAGGCGCACCAGTCGCGGAAGGCTTCGCCAAAAGTCGCCATGGCGAGCCGATGCTCAGCCTGGATAACGTCTTCTCAGTTGAAGAATTCGGCGATTTCTGCAAACGCATTCGCCGCTTTCTGGGCTTGACTGACACGGAAGCGCTGGCCTTCGTAGGTGAGCCCAAGATTGATGGGCTTTCCATCAACCTGCTCTATGAAGACGGCGTCTTCATCAAAGGCGCGACACGCGGCGATGGCGCAGAAGGGGAAGATGTCACGGCCAATCTGCTGACGATCCCATCCCTGCCGCGCCGACTGACTGCACCCTTCCCCGCCAGCATCGAAATTCGCGGCGAAGTCTTCATGGAAAAGGCTGATTTCCTAAGCTTCCGCGCCACGCAGGAAGAAGCCAGTGAAGCACGCGAAGCGCGCCGCGCCGCAGGCGAAAAGCTGGGCGAGGCCGTAGTGATCCCGGCCAATCCTCGCAACGCCGCCGCTGGTTCGCTACGTCAGCTTGATGCGCGCATCACAGCCACGCGCCCGTTGAAACTGCTGGCCTATGCCATGGGTGCGGCGAGCGAAGCACCAGCCGAAACGCACCATGATTTTCTTGATGAACTACGCCGCTGGGGCTTTACGGTGAACCCTCTATCCCGCCGGTTGGACAGCGAAGGAGCCGCCGAACACTTCCAGGCGGAGATTGGCGCGGGCCGTGCCGCACTCGCTTATGATATTGATGGCGTGGTCTATAAGCTTGACCGGATTGATTGGCAGCGCCGGCTTGGTTTTGTGGGTCGCGCTCCACGCTGGGCCGTGGCGTGGAAATTCCCCGCTGAACAAGCGGTGACGAAGTTGCTGGATATCGAAATCCAGGTCGGCCGCACAGGTGCTTTGACACCACGCGCGGTGATGGAACCCGTCAATGTCGGCGGCGTGGTAGTGCGGCATGCGACACTGCATAATGAAGATGAAGTCACGCGCAAAGATGTACGCATCGGCGATACCGTGATGCTGCAACGCGCCGGCGATGTCATTCCGCAAATCCTGGGTGTGGTGCTGGAGAAACGCCTGGCCGATTCACAACCCTATGCCTTTCCGCTGAACTGCCCCGCCTGCGGCAGCCATGCCATTCGTGATGGCGAAGATGTCGTGCGCCGCTGCACTGGCGGCCTGACCTGCCCTGCGCAGACCACCGAACGCTTAAGGCACTTCGTCTCTCGCCGCGCCATGGATATCGAAGGGCTGGGCGAAGAAAACATTCAATTCCTGTTCGATGCAGGGCTGATCAAAAGCCCCGCCGATATTTTCCGCCTGCACCAAAAGCGCGAAACCCTGGCGGGCTTTGAAGGCTGGGGCGAACGCAAGATCAGTAAATTGCTGGAAGCGATTGAAGCCCGGCGCAGTGTGGCGCTGGAGCGTTTCATCTTTGCGCTGGGCATCCGCCGCATCGGCGAACAGAACGCCAAGCTATTGGCGCGGCATTATCACAGCCTGGAAGCCTGGCGCGCGGCGATGATCGCTGCACATATCATCGGGTCAGAAGCGCGGGAGGAATTGGGCTCCATCCAAGGCATCGGCCCCGCGATTGCGGAGGAGCTGGTGGAATTCTTCGCAGAACCGCGCAACCTGGCCGCACTTGATGACCTCGCCGCCGAAGTCTCACCCCTGCCGGTTGAAGAAACCAGCGCGGCCGATAGCCCCTTCGCTGCCAAGACAATGGTTTTCACCGGCACGCTTGAAAAAATGACGCGTGACGAAGCCGAAGCGCTGGCCGAAAGGCTCGGCGCTAAGGTCACAAAATCTGTTTCGAAAAAAACTGATTTCGTGGTGGTGGGCGCGGATGCCGGTTCCAAAGCGGCCAAGGCAGCAGAACTTGGCGTGAAGGTGCTGACCGAAGCCGAATGGCTGGAAATGACGGGCGCCTGATCCGCGTAGGTCGCATAACCGAAGTGGTGAATCAGTCGCCCAAAACGAAGTCACGCCTAAATCGGCGCGCAGGCCGCGCGCAGCCAGGCAGCGGTTTCCGTATCCAAGTGTGGCGCCACTTCGGCCGCGACGCGCGCGTGATAGGTATTTAGCCAATCGCGCTCAGCCACTGTCAGCAAAGCGGGTTCGATCAAGGCACGATCAAAGGGCGCCAGAGTCAGGGTTTCGAATTCCAGAAATGGCTTCGCGGCGTCCGCAATTTCGGCCTTTTGCACCAGCAACAGGTTTTCCAGCCGAATGCCGAATTCACCCGTGGCGTAATAGCCAGGTTCATTCGACAGAATCATACCCTCAGCCAAAGGCACCACACGCGCCGCGCGGCTGAAGGCGGCGGGGCCTTCATGCACGGAAAGATAGGACCCAACGCCATGCCCCGTGCCGTGATCATAATCCAGCCCGGCATCCCATAGCGGGCGCCGCGCCAGCGCATCCAAATGCGGCCCGGCGACACCGGCGGGGAAGCGTAGCGTGGCAAGCGCAAT
>JAPLOJ010000408.1 GCA_026400795.1 Alphaproteobacteria bacterium | reverse complement strand
GCAGCACCAGATTATCTGGTTCGGCGGCCAGCGCCGCGCTTTCCGCGCCCTCAATGGCAAGGGACAATATCTCTCCCGACCTGGCGCTGACCGTATCGCCCATACCGGCAAACACAACCAAGCTATCCAGCAGATGATACCCATCCGCCCGGCGCCCCGTGACATGCAGGAAAAGATTGACCTTGGCCGGGGCGGGCTCCGAGATTTTCAGCGCCGCGTCTCCGCGCTTGGTTGGGCGGCAAGGCCATTGGCGACCTTGGCTTCGATCTTTGGCCCCTCATCACCCTCAGGCCCCAGCATCAAGGCGCGGCGCCATTGAAACAGCGCTTCCCGCCGCCGGCCTTGTGCCCAATAGGCATCGCCCAAATGGTCATTGATGACGCTGCTTTGCGATTCAAGCTCCACGGCCGTTGCCAGCCAGCGCACTGCGCCCGGAATATCGCCGAGCTTATACAGCGCCCAGCCGAGGCTATCGGCGATATTGCCATCATTCGGGCGAAGCTCCACCGCGCGTTCCAGCATGCGCCGCGCTTCCACCAGGTTCTGGCCCAATTCTACCCAACTGTAGGCCAGATAATTCAATACCAAAGGCTGTTCGGGGTTGAGGCTGAGGGCGCGTTGGAAATCCGCCTCGGCTTCCGGCCAGCGTTTGGCGCGTTCCAGCGCAATGCCACGCGCGTAGAAAAGCGGCCAATGAACCACCACGGGCGCCCCAAGCCGCCCAATCGCCGCATCATAGGCGGTAATGGCCGGCGCCCAATTCTGCCGGCCGCGATACAAATCCCCAAGCCGCGCCATGGGCTGGAAGGCATTTGGAAATTGCGCAGCAAGGCGACGCAGCTCCGCCTCGGCTTCCGGCACTCTGTCCAGCCGATCGAGCAAACCCGCACGGCGCAGCGCCAGTACCGGCGCGAAGGGATCAGCAGAGTCGCCCCGCCCCAGCAGCGCGAGCGCTGCCGCATATTGGCCTTCGTCACTCAGCGCATCCGCCCCGGCCAGTAGCGCCGGCCCGTAGCGCGGGCGCAATTGCATCGCGAGCCGCACCAGCGCCAGCGAAAACTCCCCCGCCTGAGGCCCGCGCAAAGCGGTCGCCAAGGCAAGATAGGCTTCCGCCATGCCTTCGGTGGCCGAGGCCACCACGCGCCGGGTTGCCACCGCGTCCCGTCCGCCGGTTTCGGCAAACAGCCCGGCATCATCATGGCCTCGACCCAGGCGATCCAGCAGGCGCTCGGCTTCCGCAGTCTGGCCGGCGCGCATCAGAATGCCCGCCATGGTGCGCGTGAGCGGCAGGCCGGGCGTGGCGCTATCGGCCAGCGCAATGCGCACCAGGCGTTCAGCTTCCCTCGGGCGCTCGGCGATATCGGCAATCATGGCGCCATGCAGCGCGTAAATGCCGCGCTGGCGGCCGGTTTCCGTGAAGGGGCGGAGCGTGGCCAGCGCCGCATCTGTCTGCCCACGGCCCTGCTGCGCCCATGCCACCAGCAAAGGCTGTAGAATGGCGGAAAGCCCCTGGCGTGGCAGGGCGCGAAAGCGCTGTTCGGCCCGTTCATAGCGCCCGGCCTGCGCATCCTGCCCGGCCAGCAACATGGCGGCCAAGGGTTCATTCGGGATCACGCGCGCAAGCCGCGCGGCATCAGCGCGCCCATCAAGCAAGGCGGCGATGAAGGCGCGCTGCACGACCTCAGGCTCACTGGGATCAAGCCGCAGAGCCTGTATCAAACTATCGGCAGCGTATTTCGTATCGGCTTCATTGGTAGCGAAACGCCCGGCCAGATAGGACCCGAAGGCGCCGGTCACTTCCGGCGCCGCACCACGAAGCGCAGGGCGGTCCACGCCATCCCCAGCCGCACAGGCGGAAAGCAGCGCGGCGGCAAGCAGCCAAAAGCGGCGGGGCGGGAAGAAGGAAGCCATCGTTGCAGCCTAGCCTCTCATTCCCGCCAAACCAAGGCCTGTCTTGCCTATTCCAGCGTAATGCCAGCGGAGCGGATCACGGCGCCCAATTCTTCCACCTCGCGCCGCGCCAGCGCATCTAATTCCGCCAGCGTCATGGCCTTGGTGGTGGCACCGCCCGCCTGCGCCCTTTCGCGCACGGAAGCCTGTTCTGCCGCGGCATTGATCACCGCGTTCAGCCTTTCCTGAATGGGCCGAGGTGTCGCCGCCGGCACGGCAAAGCCGAACCAGGCATCCAGCGTGAAACCAGGCAGGCCGGCTTCCGCCGTGGTGGGCACATCGGGCAGGCCGGCCGCGCGCTGAGCACTTGCAATCGCAAGCGCCTTCACGCGGCCGCCTTGCACCAGGGCAATCGCGGAAGATGGCGTGGTGATGAATAGCTCCACCCGCCCACCGGCCACATCCTGCAAAGCGGGCGCCGCGCCGCGATAGGGCACATGCACCATCTCGGCCCCGATGGCGCGGCTGAACAACACGCCGCCCACATGCTGGATGGAACCATTGCCGGAGGACGCATAGTTCAGCTTGCCCGGATTGGCCCGCGCATAGGCGATGAATTCCTGAAGCGTATTCGCCGGCACTGTAGGCGCGACAATGATCGCATGCGGCGCCATGGTGGCCATGCCGACCAGCGAGAGGTCCTTGATGGGATCCCAGGTGAGGTTCTTCATCATCGCCGGATTGCCGGCGTGATAGCCATTATACTGTAGCAGGATCGTGTGCCCATCAGGCGCTGACCGCGCCACGGCATTGATTGCAAGGTTGCCATTGGCGCCAGGGCGGTTTTCCACCACCACGGGTTGGCCGAGCCCTTGGCTCATTGCTTCCTGAAACAGCCTGGCAGCGAAATCCGTCCCCCCGCCCGGCGGGTTCGGCACCACCACGGTAATGGGCCGGTTCGGGAAGGCAGGCTGCGCGCGAAGGCTGGCAGGGGCGGCGAGCAACGTGCTGGCGGCAAACAGGGTGCGGCGCGAAAGGCGCATAGGGTCTTCTCCCGGAAAAATGATGCTTGGAGCCCTTCTAGCACCCCCGCCCGCCCCGTCCATCTGGCACAGCGCGCCAAGCCCGATTAGGGTGAGGCTTTAAAGCAATGAAATCTGGAGGAAGCCCGCATGACTTATCCCAACGTCCAATTGCACGTGAATGGCGAATGGCGCGCCGCGCGCAGTGGCAAGACCATCAATGTGCTGAACCCGGCCAATGAGGAAGTGATCGGCACTGTCGCCCATGCCGAAAAAGCGGATTTGGATGAGGCGCTCGCCGCCGCCGAGAAAGGCTTTGCGATCTGGAAGAAGGTTTCTGCCTATGAACGTTCCAAGCTCATGCGCAAGGCCGCTGACCTGGTGCGCGCCCGCGCTGATGACATCGCGCGGCTGATGACGCTGGAACAGGGCAAGCCGCTTGGTGAGTCCAAAGCGGAAATCATGGCGGCGGCTGACATTATTGATTGGTTCGCGGAAGAAGCCCGCCGCGCCTATGGCCGCGTGGTGCCCGCGCGCGCCGAGGGGATTTATCAGCTTGTGGTGAAGGAACCAGTCGGCCCCGTCGCTGCCTTCACGCCGTGGAATTTCCCGATCAACCAGGTAGTGCGGAAGCTGTCTGCCGCGGTTGCCACCGGCTGTTCAATCATTGTGAAGGCGCCGGAAGAAACGCCGGCCTCACCGGCTGAGCTGATCCGCGCCTTCATTGATGCCGGGCTGCCTGCTGGCGTTGCCAACCTTGTTTACGGCGTGCCGGCAGAGCTTTCATCCTATCTGATCGCGCATCCGATCATCCGGAAGGTGACCTTCACGGGGTCCACCCCCGTCGGCAAGCAGCTTGCCGCACTGGCGGGCCAGCATATGAAGCGCGTGACGATGGAATTGGGCGGCCATGCGCCGGCGATTGTCTTCAACGATGCTGATCTTGATCTGGCGGCCAAAACCTTGGCATTCGCGAAATTCCGTAATGCCGGCCAGGTTTGCGTGAGCCCAACGCGCTTCCTGGTGCAGGAAGAACTTTATGATGGCTTCGTCGAAAAATTCGTGGCCCACGCCAAGACCTTGAAAGTGGGCGATGGCATGGCGGCGGATACTACCATGGGCCCGCTCGCGCATGATCGCCGCGTGCCTTGGGTGGAAATGATGGTGCAGGATGCGCAGGCCAAGGGCGGCAAGCTGCATACCGGCGGCAAGCGCATCGGCAATAAGGGCTATTTCTATGAGCCCACCGTCATGACCGATGTGCCCAAGGATGCGCGGGCGATGAATGAGGAACCCTTCGGCCCCATGGCGATGATCTCCCGCTTCAAGGATTTGGATGAGGTGGTGGAAGAAGCCAATCGCCTGCCCTATGGCCTGGCTTCCTACGCCTTCACCCGTTCCGCCAAGACCGCCAATGCGGTTGCCGCACGCGTTGAAAGCGGCATGATGACCATCAATCATCTGGGTCTTGCTTTGCCGGAAGTGCCCTTCGGCGGCATCAAGGATTCCGGCTATGGTTCCGAAGGCGGGCTTGAGGCGATTGAGGCTTACCTCAATACCAAATTCGTCTCTCAGGCTGGCTTGTGACACTGGAGGCCGGTCGGGTTTTTCCTGACCGGCCTTACTGCATCCGTGGGGCGCCGTGGCGCTGACCGAAACCCATTGGCGAAGCCTGTTCCAGGAGCGCGACTTTCGTCGGCTCTGGATGGTCGGGTTTTCGATTTTTGTGGTGCGCTGGCTGGAAATGCTGGCGGTGG
>JAPLOJ010000174.1 GCA_026400795.1 Alphaproteobacteria bacterium | reverse complement strand
CATGAAGACGCTGAATGATGATGTGCAGATGCGAAGCGACTGGTTCATCCCGCTTTGCACGGGCGGTGAGCGGCTGCGCGACGAAAATGGCGACAAGCTGCACCCAACGCAAAAGCCCGAAGCGCTGCTGCATCGCGTGATCCTGTCCTGCACCCAGCCCGGAGAGGTTGTGCTGGACCCCTTCCTTGGTTCCGGCACCACGGCGGCAGTTGCCAAGCGCCTTGGCCGGCGCTTCATCGGCATTGAACGGGAAGAACGCTACGCCCGCGGCGCGCGCGCCCGGCTGGCGGCGGTGGAGCCCATGCCTGAATCAGCTGCCCTTGCGCTGCCATCGCGGCGCGAACAGCCGCGCATTCCCTTCGGCACGCTGGTGGAACGCGGGATGGTGCCGGCGGGCAGTGTGCTGACCGATGCGCGCCGCCGCTGGCGGGCGGAAGTGGGCGCCGATGGGACGCTTCGTTGCGGCAAGGCGGCAGGGTCCATTCACCAGGTGGGGGCGGCGGTGCAGGAAGTGCCTTCCTGCAATGGCTGGCTGTTCTGGCATATGGAAAACAAGGCGGGGGGGCTGCGCGTTCTCGATGAATTGCGCGCGGAAATTGCCGGGGGTTGAGGCGTTTAGCCGCCCGCATCATCAAACCGCCGCCGCCATGCCACGCTAAGCTGTTCCGGGCCAGCAATATCATAGGCGATATCCCGCCAGCGCATCCGCCGCGCCGCGACCGAAGATAGAATGACCAGAAAAAGGATCAGCACCGAAACCGGCGGTAAAAGCGCCATCATGGCCTGACGCCATTTTTCCGCGGCAGTCATGGGGGCGGCGATTTTCTCGGCAACCCGCACATGGCACCGCAAGGACGCCAAGCGCAGCAGCAGGATCATCCCAAGACAAAGCTGCGCCAAGACATGGCCGCTGATGCTCGCCGCCAGCAATACCAGAATGCCAAGCGCATGCAGCAGGGTGACGCCCAAGGCGATAGCCGGTGCGGCCGGCTGATAATGCCAGCCATATTGAAATTGCCGCCGGTAAAATCCGAAGCCGCGTGAAGCGCTTGGCAGCGGAACGAGCAAGGCCCGGCGCGTCAATATCCGCAAGCCCAGCGCGCGCGCCTTGAGACCCGCCGAAAGGTCATCCACCAATTGCCGCGCATAAAGCCGCGGCAGATCAAGCGGGCGTAGCGCGGCGGCACTATAGGCGGTGGAACCGCCCCACAATACAGTAATTCCTTTCAATCTCGGCAAAAGTGCCACGCCGTGATCGAGCCAAGCAATCGCCTGCGCTACCCATCCCGCGCCACCCGGTTGCAACCAGCGATAACCGGTGACGATGTCATAGCGCCCATCCAAAATTGGCCCCACCAAACAACCGAGCCAATAAGCCTGCGGCCTGATATCGCCATCCAATACAACAACCGCGTCATCATGCTGATCAATCAGCGCCATGGCCGCGGCAAGATTGGCGCATTTCTGCGCGGTCGCCTCAGCCTCACCAGCGATCACATATTCAAGCGGAAAGGGCAGCATGCCAGCCAGCGCGCGGGCCTGCGCCAAGGCGGGATCATGCGCGCTTTCCACCGCAAGGATCAGCCGGCGCGCACAAAATTCCTGCGCGGCCAGGGCCGCGAAAAGCGCCGCCAGCCCTGGCTGATCGCCCCGCAACGCCAAAACAAGCGAAACCCTGCCGGCCCGATCAGCCCCCGCGCGCCGCAGGCGCCGCAAATGCCAGATGGACAGCAGCAAGAAGCCAAACGTAATCAGCAGCGAAAAGCCGCCCAGACTCCAAGCGAGCCAGGTCATGCGCACGTAGCGCGCCGCGCCATCAGCATTGGCAACCCGCCATCCGGGCGCAACGTTAGGCGGAGCTTCGGCATCACGCGATGCCCGGGCGCGATGGTGAAATCCAACCGCCGCAATAAGACTGGCAGAAAGACCAGCATCTCCGCCATGCCGAAAGCCGCGCCGGCACAAACACGCGGACCAAGCCCGAAAGGAATATGCGCAAAGCGCGGCGGTTTTTCCGGCGCATCCGGCAGGAAGCGTTCTGGGCGAAATTCATGCGGCGCGTCCCAGACCAGCGCATTGCGCTGCAAAAGCCAAGGAAGGCAGGCAACCATTCCACCCTTGCGAATATCCCAACGCCTGATGCGATCAGCGCGCGTGGCCTGGCGCGACAGGATTGCAACCGGCGGGTAAAGGCGCAGCGTTTCCTGCACCACGGCGCGGGTGAAAACCAGCGCGGGCAGATCGGCAGCCTCTGGCGCCCGCCCATCGCCCAAAACCGCCTGCCATTCTGCGCGCAGCCGATCGAGCGTAGGCGCATGGCTTACGGCAAGATAAAGCGCCCAAGCCAAAGCATTGGCCGAGGTTTCACTGCCTGCCAGCAGCATCATTGCAATCTCATCCACCAAAGCCGCGTGATCCAGCACAGCCCCACCATCATCGCGTCGTGCCGCGGCAAAGCGTGCGAAAGGCGCGGTCAGGGCGTGGCGGCGCAGCAGGTCTTCGATCAGCGCGCGGATATCGCGTGCCGCCCGGCGCGCGCGGCGGCTTTGCGGCGTTGGCACCCAGGCCGGCAGGCCGAGCAGATGGGCAAGATCAATACTCTCCACCGCATCCTGATAAATCGCGAAGGCCGCGGCCAAATCGCGCGCCGCTGCCGGCGCCACATCCGGCCCAAAGACTGCCAACATGACTATGCGCGCGGTCGCGACGGCAAGATCAGGCGCGATATCGTGCGGCGGCCCGCCTGCTGCCGCTTCCCATGCCGCCGCCAATTCGCCCGCCACTTGCGTGAATAGCGGATGGAATTGCGGAAGCCCCGCCGGGTGCAAAGCGGGCGCAAGCGCATCCCGCCTTTCGCGCCAGGCTTCGCCATGATTGATGAAAAGGCTCTCACCAATCACCGGCGCCAAAGCGCGTTCCATGAAATGTGATTTCCGCCCGTAGATGTCGTGGCGCAGCACGAAGATATCGCGCACCAGCTCCGGCGTATTGACGATGAGCATGCGCCGGCCGAGCAGATGCAATGGAATACATTCGGCCTGATAGCTGCGGGCGAGAAAGCCGCTCAGGATATTGCCGCGCAGCAGCCGGATCATTTCGAAAGGCCCAGGCAGGCTTTCACGCGGTTCCGGAAAGGGGGGGATGAAGGGTGCTGCGGTCACAATAGCGCCGAGTATAGGCGGGCCGCGCCGCTGTTACGAAACCTCATGCAGCCAGCCCCGCCAGCACCAGCAATTTCCGCATAACACTCGGCAGGGCATGCGCTGCTTCCGCCGGCGCCAGCCATTCGCCCTCAGGCCGTTTGGCCCGCGCCGGCAGCCGCGCGCGGTAAATCCCCATCGTCAGCGCGAAATGGGTGAAGACATGCCGCGCCTCACCGGCCACGGGCTGCCAAGTGATCGCGATGGGTGCTTGGGCCAAAGCCTCGGCTGCGGTCCAGGTAGCCTCCCGCCAGGAAGTGCCGGGGATTTCCAACATGCCGCCCAAAAGCCCACGAGGCGGGCGGCGCCTTAGCCAAACCTGGCCCTCCGCATCCGTCAGCAGAAAATGCACGCCATGGCGTGTGGGGCGCTCGGGCTTCGGCGCCTTGCGCGGCAGGGCTTCCGCCAAGCCGAGCTTTTGCGCCTTGCACGCCTTCTGCCAGGGGCAAAGCGCACAGGCTGGCTTGCGCGGCGCGCAAATACCCGCCCCCAGATCAAACAAAGCCTGGGTGAAATCGCCAGGCCGGGCACGGGCAGCCTTATCGGCCAGAAAACCCTGCGCCAGCACATCAAGCAGGGGTTTGGCACCGGGCAGCGCTTCCTCCACCGCGAAAATCCGTGCGGTGACACGCTCTACATTGCCATCCAGCGGCACCACGGGCGCATTGAAGGCAATGGCGGCGATGGCGGCGGCGGTATAGGGGCCGATGCCGGGCAGGGCGGCCAAGCCCTCCCGCGTTTCAGGAAAGCCGCCCAAGGCCAAGATTTGCCGCGCCGCCGCATGCAGGTTGCGCGCCCGCGCATAATAGCCAAGCCCGGCCCATTCCGCTGCCACATCCTCCCACGGCGCTGCGGCCAGGCTGGCCAAATCGGGGAAGCGCGCCAGAAAACGCGCGAATCGCGGCCCTACCGTCGCCACGGTTGTTTGTTGCAGCATGATTTCCGAAAGCCACACGTGATAGGGTTCTGCCCGCTCCCCAGGCGGGGCGCGCCATGGCAGGATGCGGCGGTGCCTGTCATACCAGTGCAGCAGATCGGTGGCGGAAGGGGGTTTCACGGCATGTCCCGGAATGAGGAAGAAAGGCGGTTCTTTGGGGGGCCTAGACCCCTCGGCGCCCTGATTCCAGCCCTGACGCGCCCGGCCTTCAAACGCAAGAGCCCCGCCGCCGCGCAGATCATGGCGGATTGGCCCGCGCTGGTCGGCCCGGCACTGGCCGCCGTGACTCAACCGCTGCGGCTGACCGCCGGCAGCCTGACCATCGCCTGTTCCGGCCCAATTGCCTTGGAGCTCAGCCATTTGGCGCCGGAGCTGATGGCACGGATCAATGGCGGGCTGGGGCGTGTGGCGGTGGAGCGGCTGCGCTTCGTGCAGACCAATCAGCCGGGCCGGACCGGGGCCAAACCCGCCCTGCCACCCCGCCCCGTGGCGCTGCCAAAGCGCGTTACCAGCGCCTTGGAAGGGTTACCCACAGGGGATTTGCGCGAAGCGCTGGAAAGATTGGCGCGCGGCGTCTATCGAAAACAAGGCTAAGGGGTCCGAGTCGCCCCCCAAAGGCCAAATCGGCCCGCGCGCTTTCCCCCCGAAAAGGCGCGCCGGTTCCGGAGGAGAAAATTGATGCTCGACCGTCGTGCGCTATTCCTGTTGCCCCCCGCCCTGCTTCTGGCTGCGCCCGCATTGCATGCGCAATCCGATGACCCAAGGCTTGCTGAACGCAGCCTTGGCCGCCCTGAAGCGCCCGTGACGGCGATTGAGTATTTCTCCCTCACCTGCAGCCATTGCGGCGCCTTCCACCGCGATACCTGGCCGCGCGTGAAGCGCGAATTGGTGGAAACCGGGCGCGTGCGCATGGTGTTCCGGGATTTCCCGCTGGATCAGATATCGCTCCGCGCGCACGCTGTCGCGCGCAGCTTCCCAGCCGATCGCTATGAACCTTTCATCTCAGCGCTATTCGCCGCGCAGGATCGCTGGGCCTATGCGCGCGGCGTGGATCACAAGGCGGAAATCGGCAAAATTGCCGCCCTGGCCGGCATGAGCGCGGATGCCTTCAACGCTGCCTGGGCGGATGATGATTTGGCCCGCGCCATCCTGGAAGCGCGCCAGAAGGGGGAAGCCGAGCATCAGGTAAGCGCCACGCCAACCTTCATCATTGGCACTCAAAAGCTGCCCGGCGCGATCCCTTTTGAGCGCTTCGAAGCGGCGGTGCGGGAAGCGACCCCCCGCTGATGGACGAAGCGGTCCCCCCCGCCCCGGCCGAGACGGAAGCGGAGATCAGCACGCCCGAAGCGGAAGCAGCACGCAGCGAAGACCAGGCGCGCGCCGCGCATAACGCCAAGCTGTCGCGCATCCGGATCGCCGGCTTCAAATCCTTCGCGGAGGCGACGACGGTTGAAGTGCTGCCAGGGCTGACGGGCATTGTCGGGCCCAATGGCTGCGGCAAATCCAATGTTGTTGAAGCGCTGCGCTGGGCCATGGGGGAAACCTCGCCCAAGGCGATGCGCGGCGGCGAAATGGATGATGTGATTTTCGCCGGCACTGCAACGCGCGCCGGGCGCAATGTCGCGGAAGTGATGCTGTTTCTGGAAGATGCTGCGGGGCTGGCGCCGGCACCCAATAACGACATCTCCGAATTGGAAGTGACGCGCCGGATTTCGCGTGGCGAGGGCAGCAATTTCCGCGTGAATGGCAAGGAATTGCGCGCACGAGATGTGCAGACTATGTTCGCCGATATCGGTTCCGGCGCGAGGTCCTCAGCGCTTGTCAGCCAGGGCCGTGTTGCCGCGCTGATCCAGGCCAAGCCGGATGACCGGCGCGGCGTTTTGGAAGAAGCCGCCGGCATTGCCGGGCTGCGCACCCGCCGCCATGAAGCGGAATTGAAACTGCGCCAAGCGGAAACCAATTTGTCGCGCGCGGAAGATTTGCTCGGCCAATTGGATGCGCAGCGCCAGGGGCTGCAACGCCAGGCGCGCCAGGCCAATCGCTATCGCAATATCTCGGGCCTGGTGCGGCAAGCGGAGGGCGAATGGCTCGCGCTGCTGGCGGCGCGCGCCGATACCGCGCTGACCGCCGCTGCAACCGCGCTGGCAGCCGCGCGTAGTGCCACCAGCGCGGCAGAGCAGGAAGCGGAAGCCGCCTCGATTGCGCAGCATGAAGCCGAACAAGGGCTTGCCGCGCCGCGCGCCGATGAAGCCGCCGCGCGCACCGCTTTGGAACGCCGCCGCGTTGAAGCGGAAGGCATGGAGGCGGAAGAAAGCCGCGCCCGTGCTGCCCTTGAAGCCGCCGAAGCGCGCTTGGCCGAACTCCGCCAGGATCTTTCGCATGCTGAGGCTCTGGCGCAGGATGCCGATGCCGCACGCGCGCGCATCACGGAAGAAGATTCAAGTCTGGTTGAACGCGAAACCGCCCTGCCCGCGCGGCGCGACGCAGCAGCCGCAGCGCTTGCGGAGGCAAGTGAAGCGGTGCGCGATGCCGAACGCGCTGGCAATCTGGCAACCGAAGCCGCTGCCGCAGGTGCGGCGCAATTGCAGGCCGCGGAAGCGGAATTGGCCGCGGCCGAAACACGGCTCCGCCGCGCCCGCGAAGCCCATGCGGCGCTGAGCGCGGATCGTGACGCCGCAGAGGCGCGCGCGGTGACGGACGCAGAAAAACAAGCCGCCGTGCAGCATGTTTCCGAAGCCGAAGCGGGTTTCACAGCGGCGCGTGAGGCTTTGGAACAGGCGGAAGCAACGCGTACCGAAGCCGTCGCCAAACACGCCGAAGCGCGCCGTGCTGCGGAGGAAGCCAGCGCCGAAGCCACGCGGCGCGAAGCCGCGCTGCAGGCCGCTGATGACCGCCATCGGCGTATTGTCGCGCAATATGCGGCCCTTTCTGCCGAACGTGATGCCGCACTTGCTGAACGTATTCCCGAAGTCGCGCGCGATGCCGCGCATTCTTCCGCACGCTCCGCAGAAGCGACCCTGATTGGCAGCGCGGCGCGGTTGACTGAAGCGGAAGCGGCACGCGCCACAGCATCTGAAGCCTTGGTGCAAGCGCGCCGCAATGCCGCCGAAGCAGGCGCCGCACGTGCGCGCATCGCGGCTGAGGTAGCGGCCCTGACAGAGGTGTTGGAAGCGCGCGGTACAGAATCCGCCCAACCAATTCTGGATCAGGTGCGTGTGCCGCCCGGCTTGGAAGCGGCCCTTGGCGCTGCCTTGGGTGAGGCTTTGGAAAGCCCATCTGATGCCTCTGCTGCGCGGCATTGGCGCAACCTGCCGCCGCTCACTATCGCGCAAGCCTTGCCCGATGGCGCGGTGCCTTTGTCTCGCCTGGTGGAAGCGCCGGCGGCTTTGGCGCGTGCGTTGTCACAAGTGGGCTTGCTCGCGCGCGGCATGGATGGTGCAGCGCTGCAAGCGGGGCTGCGCCCTGGTCAGGCTTTGGTGACGGAAGAAGGCGCTGTCTGGCGCTGGGATGGCCATACGCATCACGCCGGCACACCCACGCCGGGTGCCGTTCGGCTTGCGCAACGCAATGCGCTGCGTGCGGCTGAAGCGCGGCTGGATCAGGCAGAAGTCACGGCGGCGGAGGCGGAAGCCGCGCGCATCGCCGCCGAAGCGGCGGAAGCGAAAGCCGCCAGCGCCGAAGCTGCCGCGCGCAATGCCCGCAGTGCCGCTGAAGTCGCAGCATCCGCCGCGCGCCGGGCTGAGGGTGAATTGGCTGCACGCGATGCCCGCGCCGAAAGCCGCATCGCTGCGCTTGAACCGCAATTGACGCGCCTTGCCGAAGACCGCGCCGAAGCCGATGCCACGCGGGCCGAGGCTGAGGCGCTGTACACGACGCGCCCCGATATCGCGCTGCTGCGCCAGGCCGAACAAGCGGCCGCCCGTGCAGAAGCCGAGGCACGCAATGCGGAGGGCAATGCGCGGGAAGCGCGTCGTCGTGCTGAAATGGCGCTGGCTGAATCGCGCCAGCGTCAGGCGGCGCTGCTGAACCGCGCGTCTGAGGTGGAAAACCGCCTCGCCGCGCTTGCCCCGCAATTGGGACGCATTGGCGCGGAGTTGACCGAGGCCGAAGCAGCGCGCGGCGCAGCCGTGCAAGCGCGCGAAGCGGCGCCTGATCTGGCGCATCTTCGTGAAACGGTTGAGGCGGCGCGCGCCAATCTGGCGGAACAGCGCGCGGCTGAGGCTGCTTCGCGTGATGCGCAAGGTGCCTTGGCGGCTGAGGTAGGTTCCATCGCCGCGCGCCGCGCAAGCCTTGCCAATGAAGCAAGCCTTTGGGCTGCGCGGGCCGAAGACGCCTCGGCCCGGGTTGCTGATCTGCGCCGGCGCGACGCGGAAGCGGAGGCTGAGCGTGAGGCGCTGGCTGCCGCACCAGAAGCGGCAGCACTCCGCCGCGCTGAAGCCGCGCGGCTGCTGGAACAAGCAAGCGAGGCGCATGCAACTGCCGCCGCCGCGCTTGCCGCCGCTGAACGGCGCGTGAGTGAAGGCAGCCAGGCGCGGCGTAGTGCCGACACGGGCTTTGCTTTGGCGCGTGAAGAACAAGTGCGCGCCCAAGCCGCGACGGAAGCGGCGGAAACTGCCTCGGCCGCTGTTGCCGCGCGCATTGCCGAACGCCTGGGCGAAGGCGCGGAATTGCCGCCGGCCCCTGAAGAACTTTCCGATGTTGCGGAAGACAAGGCGCGGCGCAAGGTGGAACGCCTGGTGCGTGAGCGCGATGAAATGGGCCCGGTCAATCTGCGCGCGGATATCGAAATTGCGGAGATTGAAGAACGCATCGGCCAGATCACGCATGACCGTGATGAGGTGATGAACGCGATCGCCAAGCTGCGCGGTTCCATCGGCCATTTGAACCGCGAAGGCCGAGAGCGCCTGCGTGAGGTTTTTGACCGTGTGGACATCGAATTCCGCAGCCTGTTCACGCGGCTGTTTGGCGGCGGGCGCGCGCATCTGGCGCTCGTTGGTTCCGATGACCCGCTGGAAGCAGGGCTTGAGATTTACGCCGAACCGCCAGGCAAAAAACTATCCACCCTGTCGCTACTTTCCGGTGGCGAACAGGCGCTGACGGCGCTATCACTGATTTTCGCGGTCTTCCGCTGCAATCCGGCGCCGGTTTGCGTGCTGGACGAAGTGGATGCGCCCTTGGATGACGCGAATGTGGAACGGCTATGCGATTTGCTGGATGCCATGGCCGCCGAAAGCGGCACGCGCTTCCTTATTGTGACGCACCACCCGCTGACGATGGGGCGGATGCATCGGCTTTATGGCGTAACGATGCAGGAACGCGGCGTGTCGCGGCTGCTCAGCGTTGACCTTGGCCGTGCGATTGAATTGGCGGAGACGTCGTTATTGTAGGAAGGGGGGCACACACCAGCGCCCACCCATCTCCGCATCACCCCTCGGCCTTCGCCACCACCACCATGGCGGGCTTCAGCAGCCGGCCATTGAGCGTCCAGGCAGATGTCCAGCCATGCAGCACCGTGCCCGGCGCCACACCTTCCGGCGCTGGCTGTTCCGCCATGGCCTGGTGCTTTTCCGGGTCAAAGGGCTGGCCCTTGGGGTCGTGGCGCTGCACGCCATTCCGTTCAAGAATGCCCTGGAAGGACCGCTCCACCCCCTCAAAACCGGCGCGGAGCTTGGTCAGCAGATCGGGTTCATCCTCGGCCGCAGGGGGCAGGGCTTCGATCCCGCGGCGCAAGTTTTCCGCTGCCTCCACCACATCGCTTGCGAATTTCTGCGTGGCATAGGCCCGCGCATCGGCCACTTCGCGCTGGGTCCGGGTGCGCAGATTCTGCATCTCGGCTTCTGAGCGCAGCCATTTGTCGCGCAAAGCCTCCATCTCCTGCGCCAGCGGCGCTCCTCGGCGCTCATCGCCGGGGCTTCGGGGGTGGGTTCTTGCGCCGCCGCTTTGGGGGCGTTGGGGTCGTTCGTATCGTTCATCATGGTATCGCGTGGTTACTCGCGGAAGGGTTCGGCACGCTGGCCGGGATAAGCCCTTCACCTAGGCGCACCAAGCCTTCAGGACAAGCGCCCTTTCGCTTCATCGCGGCCCCGCCTACACCCCCCTTCATGCTACGCTCCGTGCTCACCATCGGAAGCTGGACCATGGCAAGCCGCATTCTCGGCTTCGCCCGGGACATGCTGATTGCCTCCCGCCTTGGAGCGGGGCCGGTGGCGGATGCGTTTTTCGTGGCGCTGAAACTGCCCAATCTGTTCCGCCGCCTGTTTGGCGAGGGCGCCTTCAACGCGGCCTTTGTGCCCGCCTTTGCCGGCGTATTGGCCACCGAAGGCCGCGCTGCAGCGCGCGACATGGCGGAACGCATGGGCACGCTGATGATGCTCTGGCTTTCGCTGCTGACGCTGATCGCGCTGATCTTCATGCCGCAGGTGATTGGCGTGCTGGCACCGGGCTTTGCCTCCACGCCGGAGAAATTTGCGCTCGCCGTTGAACTCACGCGCATCACGTTTTTCTACATGCCGCTGATTTGCCTGACGGCGCTGATTTCCGGCGTGCTGAATAGCCTGGACCGCTTCGCCGCCGCCGCCGCCGCGCCTGTATTCTTCAACCTGCTGTTGATGGCGGCGCTGGTCGGCCTCACGCCCTATCTGCCGACACCTGGCCATGCCTTGGCCTGGGGGGTTTTTGCCGCGGGCGTGGTGCAGCTTGCCATGGTTTGGGTTGCGGCACGGCAGGCGGGGATGGCGCTTCGCCTATACCGTCGCCCGGCGCTCACACCCCCCATTCGGCGAGTCCTGCGCCGCATGGTGCCTGGCGTGCTGGGCGCTGGAGTCACACAGATCAATCTGGCGGTGGATGTGATCATCGCATCTTTCCTAGTGAGTGGCTCCGTCTCCTACCTCTATTACGCGGATCGCGTGGCGCAATTGCCGCTCGGCGTAATTGGTGCGGCGCTGGGCACGGCGCTTTTGCCGCTGCTCGCGCGGCATTTGCGGCTGGGGGAAAAGCTTGCCGCGCATCGCGCGCTCAATCGCGGCATTGAATTGGCGGTGCTGCTGACGCTGCCTTGCGCGGCCGGCCTCGCGGTGGCGGCGGGGCCCATTGTGGCGGCGCTGTTCCAGCGCGGCGCCTTTGATGCGGTGGCAAGTAGCGCCTCGGCTTCGGCGCTGGTGGCCTATGCCGTTGGGCTGCCGGCCTTTGTGCTGGTGAAGGTTTTTGCGCCGGCGTTTTTCGCGCGCGGCGATACCTCGGCCCCGGTGCGGATCGGGATTCTATCTGTTGCAGTCAATCTGGCGCTCAATCTGGCCTTGATGGATGTGCTGGGGCATGTCGGCGTTGCCTTGGCGACCAGCATCGCGGCTTGGGTGAATGCCGGGCTGCTGGCCTGGCTGCTGCTCCGCCGAGGCCACATGGTGCTGGACCGGCGTTGCCGGCGGGTGCTGCCGCGCCTCGTGCTGGCGAGCGCCATCATGGCGGCGTTGGTCTTTGGGGTCGGGCTGGCGCTGCCGGGGCTTGGGGCGGTGCTGCGGGCAGGCCTCATGATCCTGGTCGGCATGGCCGGCTTTACGCTCGCCGGCATGGCGCTTGGCGCCTTCCATCCGCGCGAGGTGCTCCGCCAATTACGCCGCCGCGCCACCCGTAGCGCAAGCACAGGCAATCCTGCATGATGACGCCGGTTTTTGGGGGATAGGCGCATGGATGCGGCTCGGCGGCAGGTAGTTCTGATCAATGCCGCGCATAGTTTCACCCATTACAGCCTGCTGATCCTGGCGACCGCCGTGCTCGCCATGATGCAGCAGGATACCGAACTTTTCGGCGGGGATTACGGGCCCATCCTTGCACTCGGCACCACCATGTTCGTGATTTATGGCATTTGCGCCCTGCCCATGGGATGGCTTGCGGATCGCTTCGGGCGGCGCTTTCTGATGGTGGCCTTCTTCATGGGCTCTGGCGCCTTCATGGTGGCGGCAGGGTTTGCGCCATCACCCATGATGCTCGCCATTACGCTGGGCGCCATGGGGGCGTTTGTGGCGATTTATCACCCGATCGGCACCGCGATTCTTGTAGAGGCCGCTGGCGAGAAAGTCGGCCGCGCCATGGGGATCAATGGTGTTTTCGGCAATTTGGGCGTGGCAACCGCCCCCGTGCTGACCGCCTTCATCGCCGCCGATGTCGGGTGGCGCTGGGCCTTCATCGTTCCTGGTATCGCCTGCATTATTGTGGGCTTCTTCTACTGGCGCGAGCCACCCTT